>DATIZR010000021.1 GCA_035516965.1 Nitrospirota bacterium | reverse complement strand
CCAGCAATGTGACGATGTCGATCTTCTTTATTGCACGCACCCATTGTTCATATTCATCCAGTTTTCCTGCTGCATATATCCCCCCGATGAGCGCACCAATCGAGGTACCGGCTATTGAGCGTATGTTATAACTATTTTCTTCAAGCCAGTGAATAACGCCAATGTGTGCTAAACCCCGAGCACCGCCGCTTCCAAGAACAAGAGATACGGTTTTTATATGCGTTTTTACCATGATCATCCTCAGTGTTTTCCATTAACGTTAGCAATATGTGTACGCCATGAGTTTATGATACCAAAATCAACATAAATCGGGTTACATTTAGCCGTTGATGGTAATGGATGAATTACTAGCAATAGATAAACTTCGACATGAACTGTTTGATAGTTTCTAGGAATGGAAACTTCAATGTTTCAGAATGTGTTTAGCATCAGAACTCTGTGGATTAGAGCGGGAATCGAGTCAATAAGAAGCTGAAGGTTCAAGAAGCTGAAGGTTCATGAGCTCGGTTTTGTATCCTTGAGAGATGTCAATTTAACTAAAGTACTATTCTCATTGTAATCACGGCGATCATCATTTTTGGAGGCATTTGTTCAGCACAGTCAGCATCGCAGCGCTCTCTGTCTTTGCCTGTAAACGACGCAAACAATGATATAATAATGATATAATTTTTTGAAAAAAAATGAACAACCCAGGTGCGTATTATACGGATTTCACAATATCACGATGCATTTGCTGACATCAAAGTGTGTCAGATTGTTTTTTTCTTTAATTATATGAAACAAGGAGGACGATATGATTACAAAGATTCTTGTACCAATAGACGGTTCAAAGGTGTCACATAAGGCGGCAAAATACGCGGTTGAGCTCGCGAAGCAAACAGGAGCATCCTTGACGCTGCTGAGTGTCTTCGATATACGCTTTATCTTTGATCAGGAGGTTTCAGCTTCCGCATCTCCGACCCATTTAAAAGAGTCAGTCGAAGATTATCTGAAGCAGTCAGCGCAATCCTCCGCTGATGAGATAGCAAAGATATGCGAACGGAATCACATTCAATATAAGACGGCGATAAGGAGAGGGCATCCCGTGGAAGAAATTATGAAGGAAGCAACAAAGTCAAAGGCTGACCTGATTGTTATGGGTTCCCATGGCAAAAGCGCCATTAAAGCGGCCATGCTCGGCAGCGTTACGTACGGTGTTATACATAAAGACTCGAAAATCCCTATACTCATCGTGAAGCGATAACCTGAAGACCTTGAATACGGCGAAACGATTTCGGGTTTCGGTGTAAATACAAAAGGCTGTTTTTTTGTCATCGTTCATATCTGTTTATGAGTAATTTTACCTAATGGCATTCATTATTTCGCATCTGGCGTTCTCTGCTCTGTCAAAACAACCGCCGAAGACAGCTCCGGCCCCAGCAGCACAGCGATCCACCGCGTTCTTTCATTGCTCTCGAATGCGATCTTAAAGGCCATGGTAATGGGAATGGAAAGGACCATGCCCACAAGGCCGAGCAGGCTTCCCCAAAAAATCAGGGAGAGAAAGACAACGAGGGTGGACAAACCAAGGCCCCGGCCCATGAGCCGCGGCTGTAACACGTTACCGATCATGAAATTGATGACAATGTATCCTGCAGCTGCGAGCGCAGCGCGGCCCACTCCGAGTTGAATGAGAGCCACGAGGATGGCAGGTATGGCGGCAATAATGGAACCCAGATTAGGTACATAGTTCAGCAAAAAGGCCATGAGGCCCCAGAGAACCGGGAAATCCACGCCAATGATAGCAAGCCAACTGCCGATTAGGATGCCCGTAACCAAGCTGATTCCCGACTGTATGACCATATAGCGCTTTATGGTTTCGACAAACCTGCTGAAATGGGGGAAGACCGCCTCAGGATTATCGAGGATAGCGCGGAGCTTGACGGGAAAGCTCGAGGCCTCGAGCAGAATGAACGTCATGGTAAGCAGGATCAGGACAATATTCGAAAGGACCGAGCCCAGCCCTGAGAGCAGGCTTGCGGTTAGACCCATGACCGCGCCAGGGTTGACGTAGTCAAGCAGGAACTTGTCGGAGATCTCTATCTCTCCTCTCGCTAACAGCTCTCTGAGTGCGGAGAGCTGCTCCCGCATGCGAGCCTGATAGACAGGCAAGGCATTCGTAAAGCTGTTGATGGATGTCCCCGCCAGCACGCCGATGATCAGGAGAATGCCGATGATTCCCCCTACGACGAGCAATACCGCGATGACTGAAGGAACGCGTTTACGTTCAAGCCAAAGGAGCGGCGACGTCCCGATGACGGCAAAATAAATGGAGACGAGGAAGGACACCAGAACTGACTGGGCCTGATAGATGCCCCAGATGATGATCACGAATGCTGCCACAATGAAAAGGAAGCGCACTCCCTGCTGTTCATTTCCCTGTGCAGCCATAAACTTTCACCTCCTCAGACGCCTCCATGAGATATTCGCGCTATCGAGCGAAGTTTCTTATCCCGTCGTTCGCGTAGATAGCGGATGTCTGGCGATTTGCTCTGTATAATATTGTACCAGAGAGAACGGAGGAGAGAAGCTGGTGGAGAGTTTCTTGTCCTGGAAGACGGATAATAGGAACGACTTGACGTCGTCTTCTCCCTCCCATAGGTCTATAGCTTTACAAAAGCAATCTGGGTTGCAAAGGGAATGAATAAGGCGGGGAATTACGTTGCAGACGCAAACTGAAGTTGTTGGGTTTCAATTATTCAGTAGAGCCCGGGCATTCCACTGCTATAATCGTATTATACAGCAATCAGAAAACATGGCGCAGTTTTCGGCCGCAGCTATAATAAATTTTATCCCCCTCGTTTTTATTGGAATATCATATCATTGCATTGTTGCAGTAATGTTACGATTTTCTGGCATTGGAATGTGATCCCCCCCGGATGGATGTTTTCCCCAAACCCGAAGGTACAGCAGGAGTATGAACTCAGTGGAACTGATATGGATAGTTGGAAGCGATCCTGGCTCGATCCTGATGTGCGGGAAACAGTACGAGATATGAAATAAGAACAATAGGGGCAGTGGGAATAGAACTTCATAAAACTGTAACAATGGTCGGCTATAGTTGTACCACCATGAACAGAAGGGGCACGCAGTGAAAATAAGATCGTATATGCTCGGTTTGCTGCTGGTCATGAGCTGGCCATTGCTTTCCCATGCGGATCCCATGAAACTGAACCTCCAGCCGGACGGCATAGGCAGATTTATCCTGACCGGAGAGAATGTCGTGGGTGTACAGGCCCTGGACGTCGAGATTGATTACGATCCCAGCCTGCTGGAGAGTCCCTACCTGCTGATAAGCGGAGGAGAGCTGAAGCAGACTACCGCCGACACACCGGGGAAACTGCTTGTCAGCATCTTCCGGCAGGTCCCGGATGCCTTCCTCCAGATCGTTTTAAAGTTCGAATCAAAGACAGATACGCCGGGCGGTGGTATCCAGCATATTTCAATAGCCGCAATCACCAGGAGCACGGCGAAGCGACCCCCTGATCCTGCGGACGCGACTTCGCCTCCCGCTAACGCCGATGATACTAAACCGGCAGACGGAGCCGTGGCTTCTTCTTCCCAAACCACAGGGGGTGAAACCGCAGCAGGGGGCCCTGTAAACACCGAAGTTGCGCCGGGCGGCAGCAAGGGGGCTACATGGCCCTTCAGCTTGACCGCAGCATCGCCGGAAGGGTCCGACAAGAAAATTCTTCCGGAGGAGATAACAGCCCTCGTGCGTGAGGAAAAGAACGTGCTCCAGCGTTTCAAAAAATTCAGGGGGGAGAAGGGGCTGAACTCACTTGCCGCCCTGTTCGGACGGAGCGACGAAGACAGGTTTGTGCAGGAGCCGGCAATCGCGATCTCCGACGGGAAGACGCCGGTCTTGATCAGGATGGAAGTGCGGCCGGATTCATCGCAGCCTGTTACGGTCGCGTTGGCCGACGCCAAACTCATATCAAAGGAAGCGGTCGAAAAAGGCATCGTCATAACCGTGCTGCCGAGCGAAGGGACACGGGACGCCGGTGTGGTCGTAGTGACGGGCCGGGAAATCCTTGACTGTCCGATTGTCGTCGCTCCGCCGGTCGATCTCTCCGGCAGTATCAACGCGAATAATTTCTTCGAGGCGCTGCAGGCGTACATTGGCAGGCAGGCAGCCGCGCTTCAGACCGAGAACAAGGTATATATCCCGGAGTATATATTCACCGCCAATTATCTCGCGGCCCTCAACAGGAGGCCACGCTAATACGAACGAATGAACTTGATATTGCAAGACAAATCTAAGAAGGCGCACCGGTCTGAAGTATAAAGATATTGTTCGTGGAAGGCGGTTGACAGGACCGGGAAAGAAGTTATGCAGAATTCACACAACCATCATTGAACTGTAATGAGGATGTAACATTGGCTATGTACTATGCACTTATGTAATCAGGACCATGAATCGAGAGAAAGGCGGTAGCCGTTACCGCCGAAGTTTAAGAAGTCACTGACGCATAAACGACCATCAGGGTCCTTTGCTGACCGACAGAATTATTGTCGCGCACCAGAAAGCCCGAATCGAGAGGATGCTTCCATCTCGTTTCGGGCTTTTTTTTGATTCAGGGTACTTGGCTGTCCTCCGCAAAGGGAACAGGAAGCCCGGGTCACGAGCCTGCCGCACAACGGTGAGCGTTTTCCGGATGAACCGGCGGGTTCGATAATCCCAAACGGAAAGGAGGGACGACGACAAACGGAGGGCCTCAACGAATTAACGCACTAAAAAAGCAACAGGTGGGATGCAGGCACATGCCTGCATCCGGCCTTCAGTGTAAAGCCAAAATCCGGGTAACCGGATGACGGAAAGCCGACGGGTCCACGCAGGTGGATGGCCGGGTTGTCCTGAGGGAAGAGGCTGTCCAGCGGAACTTTCAGACGTGCACGGAGCGCCTGCCGCACAGCGAACAGGGCGACAAACAACATAAAGAGTCGTGCGCAACGAGAAGGCCGATGGACGGCTTCATGTAGCTAACTCACCCATTTCAACACTGAGGAGAAAAATCCAATGAAAAAGATCATGATGCTTGTGATGGTTGTCATGCTCATGCTCGGCGTGAGCGGACAGGCCATGGCGGCGTTCTCGGACGGCGATCTCATCCGCGTTGTCTACAGCACGGCCGGAACCAACGAAGTCGCCACCGACCTGGGCTCCATAGCCAATCTGACCTCGGCGAGCTCAACGCTCGTCAACTTTAACACCAACAACTTCAACTTCGCGTCGCTGGGCGCCGGTGCAAATGCGTCCAATTCCTATGTTGTGTACTATTCGCTCACGCTCTCGCCGAATCCGAAGAACCAGGCCTGGCTCAGCGGTCCTGCCGGCGGGCAAACCACCGCTAAATCCAGCTGGACCTCATTTAGCAGTGCTGCACACACCGTGAACGGTCAGTATCAGCTTACTGGTGGTGGGTCTTCCCAGGTTACGTTAGCCACGAACGATCCGAATTCCTTCTATCAGCAGTTGGAAGGCGGCGGATCATTAGTGGGCTATATGAAAGGTTTCATCCCGACCAGCTCAAGTGCTATTGCTACGGCAAGCCTAGCTAACCTGGCGACAAATGGTTATGTGGACCAGGTGCTCTACTATTATGGCTTGCCGTCCGGCATTAACGGCACGTCCACCGGTCTGAATGTCTCGACGATCCGGACCATGGCCGATGGCAGCACGGTCCTGAACCCGGGTGCTCCGGCCACGCCGATCCCGGCTGCCGCGTACCTCTTCGGCTCCGGCCTGCTCGGCCTCGTTGGCCTGCGCAGAAAAATGGCTGCCTAAGATCGTGAAGTATTGAGTTTCCTAAACTTTTTATTTCCAGGGATCCGCAAGGAGCCCTGCATTCAAGGAGAACAATGACATGAAGATCAGGAATATCATCTCTTCGGTCGTAGCCGGCGCATCCCTCCTGACCATGGTGGGGACCGCCTCGGCAGCGATCACCGGCGACATCAATATCTACGGCGCATCAGCACAGTTCAATTTCTGGAAGGCCCAGGCAGTCAACTACATGGGGGCCCAGGGCTGCACCAGCATCCAGAGCTCAAAGACAACGGACGGGAAGAACGCGATCTCCAGGGCGACTTGCGGCGGTGTGACCCGGTATTTCCGCACATCCTCAAAGGCCTCCTATGACGGCCCGCTTGCGATCCAGGGCAATACAACGAATCCGAACCGCACCACCCTCTGCGGTGACGCTCATCAGCGCATGATGATGGATGAGGCCCAGGTCACGTCGTGGGGAACGGGCACCAATGCGACCACCATGCCGAACACTGCCCTGAAGTGCGTAACCGTCAACGGCGGCGCTTCGGACGTTCAGGTAACGAGCTTCCAGCAGGAGTCCCATGGAATGCTCCTCGGCCCCTCGACCAGCTCCTCAAATGTCTTTACGGACAGGAATTTCAAAGGCACGGGCGCGGTTGCTGCTACCGGCCTGACCGATTGCCGCGACTTGGTCGTTCCTTTCTCGTTCTATATCAACAATGGCGTCACCATGAACAACGGAGCAAACCAGGTGACCAACCTGACGACGGCCCAGGCAAGACTGATCTTCTCCGGCCAGATCGCGGATTGGTCTGACCTCGGGTTCGATGCCAAGCCTATGTACGCCTGCTGGCGTCATGCAGGATCGGGCACGGCTGCAACGATCGATCTGGCCGTGATGAGGCCGGCCGTTCTTCAAACCCAGGAGGATACGGGAAACGGCTATTCCTTCTATTTCAATGACGGTTCCGCCGACGAAATGGCCTGCATCAACGGAGACTCGGGCGGTGTCGGTTATGCCGATGCAGACCAGTCTCTTTCGTCCTATCCGAATGTGCATCAGGCGACCTACAATGGTGTAGCGCCGTCCAAAGCGACTATCACGGCTGGCCTGTACGATTTCTACAGTGTTCAGAACCTCTATACCGCCACACCGGTGCCGTCTGATATGGCAACGCTGTGCACGTTCATGAAGAATCCTGCGAACAACACGAATGCATTCTATGCCACTTCGTGCGAGATGAAGTATGTGAGAGGCGGCGACCAGCTCTACAACACTGTCAACCCGAATCTCGGCATTTGCAACTAATCATCAGAGACATTCTAAGAAGACACTAAGTACGATTTGTGCGGGGCCCTGTTCGGGCCCCGCATTTCTGCGTTTTGCAGGAGCGTGGTGCAGCGGACCTTCCGAAAGAACGTTGTTTGAACCAGCCTTGCAGACTTTTCCCGTACTATCGTGCCCGGTTTGTGTGCAAAATTGACTTCTTGCAAAATTGAAACTTTATTCGGTCTTGATCACTGTCGAGGAATATGATGCTGGTCGATCCGAAGCCCGCGCTATGCGCTTGAATGAGAAGTAACTTTCGGCAAAGCAAAAAATTATCCGTCGTTATCACCAAATTTCTGTGTTTACTTCCTCAGCGAGGTCGATGTCACTGAATCTTCATTTGGCCTTAACGATTTTGTAATGAATCACTGATAGGATCGCTCATCTTGGCAGTGGGTACTTTGCTGAATTGATGCCTTCGATGCATCAACGACCGGGAAGCCCGAACCTCACCAGAGACTTTCTCTGAGCTTCCTTAACCAATCACCATACCGAATACTGACAATTCCCTTGTATTTCCAATACTGCGAGGTGCCTATGGACAAGATGAAAAGGCTCAGCGAAACGATCAGGATTCTTATGGAAGGCGAGTTCAGCGGTTATATCAAGATCAATTTCAGCCAGGGAAGTCTCGGCCGGATCGAAAAATCGGAGGAATTCGAGGTTGCGAACATCATTGCCGCAGACTGCCTCATGAAACAGATGCGCAGGGAAAAGGACATCCGGCATGAAGCATAATGTGAAAGAACTACATTCTTCGCTCTGGCGGCTGACGCAGACATTGATTTGTCTGCTTCTTTTCGCAGGATGCGCAACTCAGGGAACGCATCAGAGCCTGCAATCCGGGAATGCATCTGCCGTCGCGCCAAAGCAGCAGGTACTGCCGGGAGACGCGGCCACTCTCCATTATCACTGCAGGCTCCGCTCTGGCGAACTCGTAGCTGCGACGGACGATGTGCCGGAAGAGCTGCCGAAATCGAACATATTTATGAAACAAAACAATGCCGGCCCCCTCGTGGTCACGGCGACCAGGCCGGCTGAACCGGTCCCACAGAAGCAGGAAGATCCTTTTGAAGTTGAGATCCTGAACCAGCTTGGCGGGAAAGTGGCCGGCATGATAGAGGGCGAAACACGTGTCGTGCAGGTGGCGGCGCCGGACGTTCCGGCCCGGGATGAACAGAATTATATTGTGCGGCTCGCGCGGGTCCGCACAAGACCCAGGGAGATGAAATTAACGCTCGGCGAGTACCGGAATCGTGCGCATAAGGATCCGGAAGTCGGACAATCTTTTGCGATCGACCCGTCTTTCCCGGGGACTGTGGAGGCCGTCACGGAACAGGATGTGGTGGTCCGGTTTTCAGCAGGGCCCGGCGATGTGCTGATGACGCCGTTCGGCCCCGGGTTCATCCGCGAGGAGGGGCAGAATTACAAGGTTGATATCGATGCCAGGAAAGGCGGACTTACCCGGGTGGGGTCGATGATCGGCCGCATCGTCGAGGTGGATGATAAGACCATCACGGTAGATTACCGGAACCCCTTCGGCGGCGAAACGCTGCTGTGCGACGTTTCCGTGGAAAAGATCACCGTTGCAAAGACCGGACAGAGCGGAGAGTAGCATCAAGTGAACACGATCGGTCTGCGAATTTTCCGCATGGTGGTCATGCTTATGGCATTCACGTCACTCCTGTCGCGGCCCTGTATAGCCGAAGAGACCGGTGAAGCAGGCTTCGAGATCAAGGCATTCGAGGTGACCGGTAACAACCTTTTCACCGATGACCAGGTGCGGGCCGCGGTCATCCTATACACCGGTACGGGCAGAACTTCGGCAGACGTGGAAAAGGCCCGGGACTCGCTTGAAAAGAGGTATCACGAAACAGGGTATCCCGCAGTGATGGTGAACATACCGGAACAGACCCTGCAGGACGGAGTTGTCAAGCTGCAGGTGATTGAGAGCCGGATCGGCAGGGTGAAGGTCACCGGCAACCGGTATTTCACCATGGACAAGGTGTTGAGCGACCTGCCGTCCTTCACGCCGGGCAAGATCCTCTACCTGCCACAGGTCCAGCAGGAGATCGCCCGTCTGAACAGAAGCCAGGACTTCAAGGTAGACCCGGTGATGTCGCCCGGCAAGGAAGTGGGGACCATCGATGTGGAGCTCAAGGTGGAGGACCATCTCCCCCTGCACGGATATCTGGAGCTGAACAACCGGGCGAGCCCGGATACGGTTCCGCTGCGCCTGAATGCGGCAATCCACTACGACAACCTCTGGCAGGAGGAGCATTCCCTCTCCGTTCAGTACCAGCTAGCGCCGCAGGAGCCGGACCAGGTCCAGGCGCTGAGCGCTTCGTATGCGCTGCCCGCACCCTGGCAAAAAGACGACCAGTGGGCACTGTACGGCATATGGTCGAACAGCAATACCGCGTTTGGCGAAGGCTTCCAGGTCATCGGGAAGGGGCACATCTTCGGCACGCGCTATGTTGTGATGCTGCCGGAATACCGGTTGTATACCCATATGCTTACGCTGGGCCTCGACTATAAACACATCATCCAGACAACTTCGACCAGAGATGGCAGTGCGGCGTCACCCGCGGATGAGGTCCCCGTCAACTATGCGCCGCTCTCGTTTTCCTACAGTTCTTCTCTCCCGGATGAGCGGGGCGGGATGAACCAGTTCAGTGCCGGGTTGAACGTGAACTTTCGCACTTCTGACTCCCAGGAAGCAAAGTTCGAGATGAGCCGCTACAAGGCACAAGCGAACTATATCGTGATCACAGCAAGTGCACAACGTATGCAGAAGCTGCTCTGGGGCATGAACCTTTCTGTGAAAGCGGATGGCCAAGTATCCGATCAACCCCTGATCAGCAGCGAGCAGTATCCTGCGGGCGGGATGGAAAGTGTGCGGGGGTACAAGGAAAGCGAGG
Organism: Nitrospirota bacterium; assembly: GCA_035516965.1. Classification (NCBI taxonomy): domain Bacteria; kingdom Pseudomonadati; phylum Nitrospirota; species Nitrospirota bacterium. The sequence goes on along the minus strand of DATIZR010000021.1, from coordinate 86,282 downwards.
AACTGGGTGACAGTGCGCTTCATGGGACGCTGGAGCTGTTTTTCCCGGATCCTCTGATGGGAAACGGGGCAGGCAGTAAGGTTCAGGTGAGCCCTTTTCTCTTCTATGACTTCGCCGCGCTGACGATCAAAGACCCACTACCCGGCCAGGACCGCAGCATCAGGCTTTCGGGGACCGGTGCTGGACTGCGGGGTTCTATGGCGAAGAACCTTGAGTACGAACTGGACTGGGCCGTGGCCCTAAGCGAATCGAACCGGACCGAAAAATACGACCAGAGGTATCACTGGAAAATTAAGGCCGTTTTCTGATAATCCAGGAAAAAGGTTAACCACGGATGAACACGGATAATCCTGGGAAACCGTTAGTCGCAGAGAACTCAGAGGACTCATAAGATCCAATAGAAGTATAAACTCTTTCGTTTTGATTTCATCGGCGGGCTGCAGTAACCGCTTTTTTATCCTCAGGAACAGGAGAGAACCATGAAGACCGGCATTGTTCAAACCCTGCTTCACCTCCTGTGCTGCGTGCTCATTCTGTTTCCACACTACGCCTTAGCCGGGTCAGTTAACATCCCCGGATTTGCGGGATCGGTTCCTGTACGCGCGACAGCACCTGCATTTGCCACAACTCAGGCACAGAGCACCAGGGTGCTCGCCATCCCCGGCTTTTACAACGGCGCTGCGGTTCCCGTTATCCCGGCCAATGAGGTCCCCGTCGCTCTCCCGGGTGGAAGCAGAACGGGACTTGATTCAAGCAAGGGCGATCAGGGCATCGCCACAACAAGCGGTCAGGTCAACGTATATCAGAACCAGCAGAACGCGATTATCGACTGGCAGAGCTTCAATATCGGCTCAGATGCCAGTGTCCGGTTCTATCAAGGCCAGGGAACGCCGGAAACTGCGAATTGGAAACCAAACAGCAGCTATGCGGCCCTGAACCGCATCTGGGACCTCAATCCCAGCCAGATATTCGGAACATTGACTGCTGACGGAAGGATCTATCTCATCAATCAGAACGGAATTCTGTTCGGATCAGGGTCGAAACAGGTGAATGTGAACAGCCTCGTTGCTTCGGCTCTCAACATCCATGATAACGATTTTTTGAACAATGTCTTCCATTTCAAACTGGAAAATTATCAGAATCCCGGCCTAGCCCCTAACCCTCTGGCTACTGTCTCGAACATCGGTGAGATAAACGCTGCAAGCGGCGGAAGCGTTTTTCTCATAGGCCCCCGTGTGGAGAACTCCGGCACCATCAATGCGCCCACAGGGCAGATCGGTCTTGTCGCCGCGACGGACGTGACATTGGTGCCTCCCGGTTCAAACGATCTCTCGAGATCGGGCTATTATGTCATCGTCGATCCCTCTGATTTCAATGACCCGAACAGTGATCCGACGTTCGGCAAGGCCGTGAACCAGGAAGGCGCACACTTGAACGCCGACGGCGGCATGGTCGGTATGTACGGCAACAATATCGACCAGTGGGGTGTCATCCGCGCCGTGACCGCTTTCCAGAACAAGCAGGGGCAGGTGGAACTGCGAGCCGCGAACAAGATCACCACGGGCGCGAACAGCAGCATCGACCTGCACGTCTATGGGATGGACTCGAATACGGAACAGGTTCAGACGGTGGACGATACGTTCAATATCCAGCCCATTGTCGATATCAAAGGCCTGCAAGCGCTAGGCGTGGACACCATCGTCGAAGGGAGTCCCGCCAAACAGATAGCGCTGCAGGGGAAGATCCTTGCACCTACCGGAAGAGTCACCATAAGTGCGACAGATCGTACCGATCTCGCTTCCGGCAGCAGCATCGATGTCAGCGGCGTCGTCGCAAACCTTCCCATGCCAATGCTTTCGGATGTCAAATTGACCTCGGTCGAACTTCGAGATTACTACGCACAGCAAGACGGTGTTCTGCAGGGGGCGAAAATCTCGACACCCGTAATTGAAGGATCCAGCATCGGTGATCTCTCGCAAGCGATCTTGACTCGTGAACGGACCGCCCTGGAGCGGAGCATCGGTGGAGCAATGACAAAAAACTCCGACGGATCTTATACCCCGCAAAACGGACAGGTAAACGTAACGGCTTCGAATGGCGACATCGTCATGAATCAGGGCGCTATCATCGATATTTCCGGAGGGGCGGTCAATTATGCTGGCGGGCTCGTGAATTCGACGAAACTGTTGTCAGGCATGAAGGTATACGATATCAGCAATGCACCAGCTAATATCCACTACGACAAAGTTCTCAATGGGAAGAGTTATGTAATGGGCTATACACAGGGCGGTGATGCAGGTGCGCTTACGTTCAACGCATCCAGGGTCGTAATGGACGGACAACTCAAGGGCGGCGTGACGCGAGGTTACTATCAGAATGCGTGGACATCCGGCACGGGGGACGCCATGGCCTTGTCCAAAGCGCGCGGCCTCGAGGCCCCGCGCGCCGGAACACTGACCATCAACAATGCATCGTCCATCACCGTCGCCGCCGACTCACAGCCGCAGGCTGGTGTCGCCAGCAGCGACACGGTGCTGTCGGCGAAAATACTGAACGCGGCCAACCTCGCGACTCTCGATCTGAACGCGAATCTCGCCTTTACGACGGAGACAGGCGCCGTTCTCGTTTTGCAGCCCGGCGGCACCTTTTCAGCACAGGCCGGCAGAATCGATCATGAGGGAAGCATCGAGGCAGCAGCCGGCACGATCGACCTCTCAATTATCGGGTCCGTACCTGACAATCAGAGGATCGTTATCGGCTCCCAGAGCAGCCTCGACGCTTCCGGCGAACGCATTGACAGCAGCCGGACAGTGAACAAAAGTGCATACAGCAATCTGGGCCTGTTGAACGGAGGAAGCATCAGCATCAAGGATAAGACAGAGAACGGCGACGGCGTGTTCATAGCTTCAGGCGCCGTCGTCAACGTGAGCGGGGGCACCCTTATCGATCAGAAAGGCAAGGTCACCGGAGGAAATGCAGGCCAGCTGAGCGTCCAGGGTGTGAATATCATGCTGAACGGCAACCTCCGTGGCTACGCCCTGGCCGATGCGAACGGCCAGATTGCAGGTGGTTCCATCACCCTTACGTCAAAAGATATCCGTGTAGGCCAAACAGGAGACGTCTGGAACCCTGATTTCGATCCTGAGATATCGGCCGTGCCCGACGCGATGAAAGGCAAACTCAATCTTGCCGCAAGCCTGTTTGATGATACGGGTTTCACACAGATCACGCTGAACAGCATCAACAATATCATCTTGGACAAAGATACAGTGATCAGCCCGTCGCTTGTCCGTCTCAAGAACCCATTGCAGGGACAGACGGGCTCTGCTACCGGTAAACCCCTCGCCGGGCATCCCGATCTCGTCCGGTTGGATGATTCCTATTCCTTTATGGCCGGGCCGTCGTCTTTCTCTGCAGCAGCAGCAGCGGTTAACTTCCCTTTTGATGGTTCAGACGTGAACAGTCAGGGAAACCTGACGCCAGTCGATCCGAGTAGAAGCGATGCAAAGATCATTGTTTCGCCAGGTGCTGTTATTCGTACAACACCAAATGCTAAATCGCTTATATCCTTGAACGCAGCGAACTATATAGATATGGCAGGCATACTCTATTCTCCCGGCGGTAAAGTCACTCTTAATTCTCAGAACTCAGACCTTACGATCCGGGACGGAGCGAAGATCATAGTCTCAGGGTACAACAGGCCGGATTCCGCGTCCACTCCCAAAGGCTATAACACAAATTATCTGCCGGTAAGCGCCGGAAGCGTTGTGCTAGGCGCGGCAGGGAGCCTCGATATGGAGGTCGGGTCCTTGATCGACATTTCGGGATCGCCGGAGGTTGAGAACAGGATGCTGACTGTCGACGGCAAGATCGTCACTTTCCCGGAGGCGGGGGACCCCGGTAGTCTGTCTCTTTCCTTCGGCAATAGTCTTGCCTGGAACGGCACGGTGAATGTCTCGAGGGCGGACGGAAACATCAAGGGAGGCACTCTCGCGATAAAACGCACCGACGCGAACAACGGGCTCGAAGTCCGGGCCCAGGACGTCGAACAGTATCGTGACCTGGGATTCGACGACCTGACCCTGGCGAGCCGGAATTCGCTCCTGTTTCAGGACAGCATGAATGTTTCCCTCGGAAGGAAATTGACCTTGGACGCGCCGCAGATCGTCCAGAAGTCGGGGCAGGACGTGATTTTGAAGGCCCCTTGGATTGTTCTCACGAACAAGTCGGCGCAGCCCTCGGACTTATCAGGACCTGTCAGCGGCGCCGGCTCTCTTACGCTCGACGGCCAATGGATCGATGTCATCGGATCCACCCAACTCATCGGTTTTACGGACGTTATGCTGAGCGCAGCAAGGGACATCCGCCTGAGCGAAGCCTTGTACAACAATGCAATCAACGGAAACCTGAGCAGCGGAAAGCTTGCTGCAACAGGCAACCTGATACTGGATGCGGACAGGGTCTATCCCGGTAATTTTTATTCCTACAAGGACGGAAGCAATGTCATCTACCCGGAGATCTACTCCGACTTCACGGTACACGCCGACGGCACGGTCACCATACAGAACTCGCATACCCCCGTGGGCGGGCCGATCTATTCCGCGGGCGGGAGCCTGGCTGTCGAGGGCATCGGGGGGATCGATGTTGAAAAGGGAGGGACCCTTGCGGCCCCCCTTGGGACCATCACTCTCACCACGGCGTCGAATGGCAATGCTCCCGCAGCCGGAAGCCGTATTTATCTGGCCGACGGCAGCGTTTTGATGACTGCCGGCAACACGGAGGTCGAATACGGAGACATCGATCCCGGCAATATCTGGGTCACCGAGGATAAAACCAATCCCGGCGACCTCGTCTTCAATTCAAAGAATTTTAGCAGCGACAGCCTGCCGCAGCAGGTAACTCTGAACGCGGATACGACCGTGGCCATGAAGGGGTCAGTGATCGACGTCTCCGGCGGAGGATCGGTCTTTGCCTATAAGTTCCAGCCGGGAGTGGAAGGATCCGTTGATCCACTCACCAAGCCCAACCGTTATGTCGCAATAAGGAGCGACGCCTTTGCGCTGCCCGGGCAGGCCGTCTACCTCCAGGGCGCGGGTCTGAGCGCGGGAATGTATACCCTGCTCCCCCTCGATCCCGGCAATCCTCAAAACGCCCGATATGCATTCATGCCCGGTGCCTACATCATAGAGGCCCAGTCGGGAGCCGTACTTCCCGGAACGGGTTCGATGTCCAAAGACGGATATCCCCTGGCAATCGGGTATAGGGGCGTGGCGGATACGTCCATACTCGGCACACGGCCGCAGGTTTACAGTGTGCGGACTGCGGAGGATGTCCTCGCGGCGGAAGGAAATTATGTCAGACAGTCGCTGATTGCCGGCGACGGCGGCAATATAAGCATCAAGGGCAGCACCATCGTCCTCGACGGAACGCTGAAGGGTTCGGCATTGCCGGGTTATCAGGGCGGCAGGATCAGCCTGAGTGGCCAGAATATTTTCGTCCAGTCGTCCGGCGCGTCCCAGCTTGCCGCGGCGTTCGGCTTCGGGGACGCTATCGATCCCGGTCTCCAGAACAAACTGACGATCTCGGGAGATACCGTGAAGGGATTCCAGGAGGTTGATCTCGGTGATGTGGCCGGGACAAGCGCGACGAACAGCATTACCGTAAAGGCGGGAACGGAACTGGATGCGGACGTCATTTCGCTTGGCGCGGCGGGAGCCGGAGCGAATTCGTCGATCGCCATTGAGAACGGCGCACGACTGGCTGCGACAACGGGCAGCGGGGAGATCGATCTGGCCACGCCCGGCAGCCTCCTCGTCGATGCCGACGCCATGGTACATGCCTCCCGGCTCATCAGCCTGGACCTGAACGATGTACAGGGGCTTCGGGGAAATCTCCAGTCGGACAACGGCGCCATCAGGTTGAAGAGCAACGCCATATTCTTCGGCAACGGAGTAAAGGGGCAATCCGATGTCGGCCTGTATCTCACGGCAGGTGACGTGGGCAGGTTCACCGGCTTCAGCGACCTCACCTTCGCCAGCAGATCGAACATCCAGTTCAAGGACAACTTCACGCTGTCAGCTCCGGGCAGCCTGACACTCGATGCGGCACGTATCCTTGATATGAATACGAACGGGCCTTCTGCTGTGACCCTGAACTCCGCGGTCGTCAATCTCAAGAATACCGACGCTGCATCGCCAACAACCTCTTCAACCGCGGGGACCTTTACCGTGAACGCTTCCGATCAGATCAACATCGGCGGCGGAAGTGTTCAATTTGGCGGCTTTCAAACGATTAATCTCAACGCGGCAAACGATCTGGCCCTGAAGGGACAGGGAAGCCTGAAAACCGGCAACGCTGATCTGAATGTGACGGCAGCCCGGGTGATCACTGCGTCGGACAGCAGCGGTACGAAAAAATATATTGCCCCCAATTTCATCATCGACATTGGAACAGGCGTCGGGAGATTCAACAGCAGTGGAAGCACGCCCTCGGCATCAGCCGCTCCCGGCGGAATGCTTGAGATCGATGCACGAAGGTTCGAACTTGCAACGGTTCTGCAATCTGACGGGGGAACCATAAACCTCTCGACCAGGGGAGCCGCAGGCTTTGCCGATGACGGCATAATTTTGCACAGCGGAGGCCGGATCCTCGCCAAGGGGACCGATGACGCGCCGGGCGGGAGCGTGAACCTGGCGACTGACTATGTAGATGCATTGGGAATCGCGCAGAGCGGGACCATCAACCTGGAAGCAGGGTCCCTGATCGACGTTTCCGCAGGCTATCAGGGCGACGCGGGACTCATAAGCCTCAGGGCGCCGAAGGGCGGCGTGACCCTGGACGGCGATATCGCGGGGGCTGCTCAGGACGTAACGGATACGCAGGGAAACATTGTCCGCAAAGGGACCGGCGGATCCTTCAGCCTTGATACCGACCGAATCGGTGATTTTACAGGTCTCAGCGCTAAATTGAAATCAGGCGGATTTTCAGAGAACATCGACCTGCGGGCGCGTACGAACGACGTGACCATCGATTCCAATATCAGCGCTCACCGACTCAGGCTGACCGCTGATGCGGGTACGATCGATGTTAATGCAAACGTCACTGCCGACGGATCCGGAGGCAGTCAGGTCGAACTGCATGCAATGAACGATGTGAACATCGGGAGCAACGGCAGCATACGCGCTGTTTCCGAATCATCCAACTCCAGGGATCCGAACGTTCTCCTGAGTTCCAGCCAGGGCTCGATCAATGTGAATGGAACAATTGATGTGTCAGACGGCAGCAGCAATGCGAGCGGCGTGGTCTACCTGCGGGCGCAGCGCAATAACACAAATGACGACATGAATGTTGCCGTCGGCCTCCAGGGGTCCATCAAAGGCGCATCAGCGGTGTACGCTGAAGCAGTCAAATCATACGATATTTCTTCCTCAACACCTGATCAGATCTTGCCTGCGGCGATCAGCGACGCGACCAGCTTTTACAGCAACAATCAGACGGTGAGCCGGCTCGGACCCGTGATCAATAACTTCCATCTTCTTCCCGGTATCGAGATGGATAGTACCGGGGACATCAACTGGAGCGCGGCATGGGATGCTACCGCTTCACGGTTCGGGACGGCCGGAGAGCCCGGCGTCCTGACCCTTCGCGCATCGGGCAATCTCAACGTCAGCCAGAACCTCACGGACCATCCAACGGACAGGTCGGGCCTTGTCAAATCAAATGCCAGGGAATCCCATGATTCGTGGGGCCTTAATCTGGTTGCCGGCGCCGACTCGACGAGCGCCGACTATCTCGCCGTCATAAAGGGAAAAACCGACTCTGCAGGATATCCGGCGGGAAACCTGATGATCGCCGATGGAACGGTCGTTTACACCGAAAGCGCTCCGGTCAATTTTGCCTCGGGCAATGATACCGTCATTGGTTCAGGGGGCGCCCCGGGTTTCATGATCAATACTACGATAGCCTACAATCTCGGATCCTATGACGGCGCCGTTCACGGCAATGTGGGCCGGGACCTGATCATCAACGGCGGAGCAGTACAGACGGCCATTGGTGATATCGACATCCAGACGGGGCGCGACGTCCAGCTTAATGCGGACATGAACAATTACCTGGGCGCGATTCGGACAACGGGCCGGCTCTCTTCAACGGCTGCCTTTGGGCAAGACTCGCTGGACCCTGTTGCGCCCGTTTACGTCGATCCGGTAACCGGAAAACACCTCACACTAACTGCACCACAGGGCGTCTCCATATCAAACTTCTATTGGAGGTATGTTGATGGAGGCAATATTACCCTTGATGCGGGTGGGGCCGTAGGAGAAAAGAGCGGCAACTCGGAACAATTGATCACGGCCATGAGCATCGGCCAGTGGGATTATTTTTCAAAAGTGCGAGCCTGCCTGTCCGGCACAGGCGCATGCGGAAGTATAGGCTCGTTCACGTACGGCCAGTTTTCGGCAAACTACAGCGGTCAGACTGTGCAGGCTACAGCAGGCCTCGCAGCCATGGGCGGCGGAGCAGTTTCGGTCAGGACGGGAGGAGATTTTCTTGCCCAGGCAGGGACGTTCGGCGCCGGAGACCTGACGATCTACTCCGGAGGGGACATCAAGGGCCGCTTCCTGAACCGGGACGGGCAGGGAAACATCCATGCAACGGGGAACTTCGGCGCTTTCGATCCCGCTGGCGTCAACGAGAGGGTCCAGATCGAGCTCTTTAACAGCCAGACCGCCATCTCGGCCCTCGGAGACATACAGATCGGAGCGATCGTGAATCCCGATCTCGCAAACAGCAATATCCAGGATTTCCGCTTTGACTTCGTGAAGTGCTCCTACACGCCGGATACGAGCATCGGCCTCAAGGCAGGTGGTGATGTGACGCTCGCAGGTAAATCGCCTTTCTATAGTAACACGGGAAACAATGGCACCTTGACCGAAAGCGTCTTACCAGCGACCGTGAACATCAACGCCGGAGGAAATGTCAGCTTGTTGAACAACTTCACGCTCACCTCTTCACCTGATGGCAATCTCCGGCTGTTTGCAGGTGGAGACATAAGGGGATCTTACAATAATCTATCGCCGGTGATGATGATGTCCGATATCGCACCAGACTACTGGTACGGCCTGTTTTATGTCAGAGGCACTTCAGAGACAGAAGGCGGGACCTGGCGTTGGATTACAAGCCGGGTCAGTGACAACGCCGGCAATTATGAAAATTTGCACGGATTCTACAAACCCGCGGACGCGGACAAACAGGCATTAGCAAGCCCGCTGCACAGTGGGGACACTCAATCCATTGATATCAAGGCCGGCGGGGATATCAGCGATATGATATTTTATTTCCCGAAGAAGGCCGAAGTAACGGCGGGACGGGATATTACCGACATCATTTATGAAGGACAGAATATCGACCCGTCCGATGTGTCGACGATCAAGGCCGGCCGCGATATCTCAATGCAATATGTCAAGGGCGCGGGAACGCCAACGTCGAACTCGAATGAAGCAGTGCATGAAGGGCTAATCCAGGGAGGTCCCGGGGTCTTCACCGTCCAGGCCGGCGGCTCGATCGACCTAGGCACCCTGCAGGACGGCATCCAGGCGATCGGCAACGGAAATAATTCGATGCTCAGCACGGGCAACAGCAGCCTTATCATCCTGTCGGGATACGGGTTCGACAAATCGGCAACGGATATAGACGCGTTCTTCACTGCCATTCGGACGGCAGGAGACAAATACGCCGAACTTTTTGCGAAAGGTCAACAGGCTGATGCGGCCCAACTGCTGAAAACGACCAGAGATGACACGATCAACCCGTTCCTGGGCGATCCGACCGGCGTCGGCGACATCAACATGACCTCTTCTCAGATCGCAACATCAATAGGAAAATCCGATATATTTGTCATTGCCAATGGGGACCTGAACCTTGGAAAGACCTCGCTGCCCGTTCCCGGCTCCGTGACAAAACCGACGGGCATCACGACCGGCGGCGGCGGCGCGATCAATATCTTCACGAGAAAGGACATCAATGTTCAGGAATCACGGACAATGACCTTTTTTTCGCGGCAGGACGTGGTTGATCCTGCCATCGCCTACGGTGATATCACCGTCTGGAGCGACCAGGGAAGCATAAATGCGGGCAGGGGCTCGAGGACCGCGGTCAGCGCTTCACCTCCAAAGAGGATCAAGACCTCTTCCGGCAATTACATAACCGTGTTCACTCCGCCAGCGGTCGGCAGCGGCATCCGGGCGGCGACCTACGGAGACAATCCGCCAACGCCCGGGAACATCCATCTCTTCGCGCCGAGCGGCATCATCGACGCCGGCGAGGCCGGGATCGCGGGAGGACGGGTTACTTTGGCAGCTCTTCAGGTCAACAACGCCGCGAACATCAATTTTTCCCTAGGTTCCGTCGGCATGCCCCAGGCATCGCAGGGCGCGACCTCGCTCGGAACACTTGCAGGCTCCGCAAGCACGGCACAGACCAGCCAGATGGCCGCTGATGCATCCGGTCTGAGTGCGACAAAGGTGCAGGGAGCGCAAATGGTTGATGACATCATTGCGAAGTGGCTTGAAGTCAAAGTGATCGATTTCGTCGGAGACGATAGCAGCAACGACAATAATAATAGGGAGCAATAGACGAGGAGCATCGATTAACCCAGATAAGCACGGATAAGCGGAGCCCATCGGCAAGGACGATTCATAACAATGTGTCAAACCATACAGGATATGGCCTGTAAAGAACTTCAAAGAACAAGAGGAACCTTAGTGCATATGGATGGGAGAAAATCATTGATACCTGTACGTTTATTGACAAAAGTGTTCGCAATGACAGCGGGAATGGTGGTACTTCTCGGCCTGCTTGCCGCGCCAAGCGCGCATGCCTGGTGGGATGGCAAGTGGCAGCAGCGCAAGAAGATCCAGTTCGATGCCTCGGCAAAGGCCGCCGACATCAAGGAGAACCTCAGCGATGTACCGTTGCTCATCCGTCTCCATACGGGCAACTTCAGCTTCTCCAGCGCCAAGGCGGACGGGTCGGACATCCGGTTCGTGAGCAGCGATGACAAGTCTCCCCTGAAGTATAACATCGAAAAGTTCGATCCCAAGGAGGAGATTGCGCTCATATGGGTCAAGGTTCCCCGCCTGGGCGGGGGCTCAGACCAGGATTCGATCTGGATGTACTACGGCAATGCTTCCGCACCGGACGGCCAGGACGCAGGCGGCTCGTATGATGTGAACCAGGTTGCGGTCTATCATCTCGCGGAAAAGAGCGGCAACCCGAGGGACGCGACGGCCTATGCCAACCATGCGGCCGGGTTTACCGGTAAACTGGGGCTTCCATCCGTTATCGGCAGTGGCGCACAGTTTGACGGTGCAACCGGCGGACAGATGACGATCGCCAAATCGGCATCGGTCAGTTTTACCAAGGGGTTCACGTTCTCCTCCTGGGTCCGTCCGAAGCAGTCCACGGGGAGCGCCCAACTGTTTTCCTGGGACGACGGAGTCCAGTCGATCGTGATCGGCATTGACAACGGGAATGCGTATTGCAATCTGGGATACGGCAAAGGATATGATGCGGCGACGCCTAAAACGGCGGCCTTGATCCCGAACCGTTGGCAGCACCTTGCCGTGACCGTGGACCCGGAGAAGCAGATCACCCTGTATGTGGACGGCAAAGAAACCGCGACGAGCAAGTTGAACAGATCGATTCCAGCGCCTTCCGCAGACATCATCATCGGTGGAGCAGCGAAAGGCGGCAATGCGTTCATCGGCGACCTCGATGAGATTCAGTTGTCGAACATCGTGAGGCCCGCCGGCTGGATCAAGGCGGCGTTCCAGGGCCAGGGACCGGATGGCGTGCTGACCGCCTATCTGGACGAGGAAACAGGCGGAGGCGGCGGCGAATCGCTTACCATCCATCTCATGAAGATCATCATCCGGACCATCACCCTGGACGGCTGGCTCATCATAGGGTTCCTGTTCCTCATGGGGTGCGGGTCCGTCTTCATCTTTCAACAGAAGATCGCGATGTTTCGTCTTGCCAAAAAGGGGAACGAGACCTTTGCCGAGTCCTTCAGCCGTCTGGATGACCCGTTGTCCCTCCTTGACAAGGAACAGGACTTTCAGCACTCCACGCTCTACCGGGTGTATCGCACCGGGTGTAATGAACTGAAACAGTGGCTGGAGAGAAAAGGGCAAACCTTCAAGCACGGGAGCGGACTGTCCGAACGGGCCATGAACGGGTTTAAGGCCGCCGTGGAAAAAGAAGCCATGTATGAAAGCAGAAAGCTGTCGGCCGGCATGGTCATCATGAACATGAGCGTTGCAGGCGGACCGTTTCTGGGTCTGTTGGGTACGGTCTGGGGCGTCATGAACACCTTTGCAGGTCTTGCCGAGAGTGGTGAAGCGAACCTCGCCGCCATCGCTCCGGGTGTGGCGTCGGCGCTTGCCTGCACCATGGCGGGGCTGCTAGTCGCCATCCCCGCACTGTTCGCCAGCAGCTACATTACCGGTCAGATCAAAAACATGAATGCGGACGTTAATGTTTTTATCGATGACTTCATCCTCAGGCTGGAGGAGGAAAAGAAGGATGCATCATGAGGCATAACCCCTACGACGACCACGAAGTATACGACGAGATCAACGTGGTCCCCATGCTGGACCTTGCCTGGAACCTCCTGCTGGTGTTCATGATCGTCGTAACGGCGTCCGTACAGGGGATCAGCGTCAACCTTCCCAAGGCGAGCGCGTCTGCGAGCAAGGTGAAATCCACGGCGAAGGCGATCACCATCACCGGGGAAGGGACGATCTATCTCGACAGTTTCCCCGTGACGCTGCCCGAGCTGGAGAGCAGGCTCCGGCAGTACAAGGGCGCGGACCCCAATTTCCCGGTGGTCATCCGGGGCGATGAGAAGATCTCCTACAAGAGCGTCATCGAGGTGCTGGACATCCTGCAGCGCCTCGAGATCACCCAACTCGGCCTGGTGACGCAGAGACTGGTGAAATGATGCAGGAGGATAAGCACCAGGAAGATAAAAAAACGATCCCCTGGGTCCTTATCGCCGTGATGATCGCTCTTGCCGCCGGCGGCGCGTATATCGTCAAGACGGTCCTGTCCCAGGATGAACCGCGCAGGAAGAACACAACGGCAACCGTCACCCTGCTCAAGCCGCCGCCTTTGATGATAAAGGAAAAACCGCCCGAACCCGAAACGGTCAAGGAGGTCCCGAAGCAGGAAGAGATCATCGATCCGGTCCAGAGCAACGAGCCCAAAGGCGCTGACAATGACAGCACGCCTGCCGGAGACAACCTCGGTGTCGATGCCGAGGGCGGAGCGGGAAGCGACAACTTCGGCCTGGTCGGGAAAAAGGGGGGCAGGAGCATTCTGGCCGGGGGATCGGGATTCGGAAAAGGCTCTCTTCTGACCAAATTCTCCGGCTATACCCAGATCGTGACGACGGAACTCAGAAAGAAGGTCATGAAGCGTCTTGATGATGAAGGAGGGATCCCCAAGGGCAAACTTCAGGCTGTGGTCAGGGTGAGCGTGGACTTCGACGGCAAGGTCACCGATTACCGGATCATCGGTTCTTCGGGCAACACAAGGATGGATGAAGCGGTCATGAATTCCCTCCGTACTCTCCGGATCAGCGAGCCGCCGCCCGAGGGCATGCCGCGGACGATGGACATCAGGATCGTTTCTCAGGGTTGATGCTACGGGGCGGAGCCGGGGAAAAGCAGTTAACCACAGATGAACACAGATAAGTGGAGCCCTTCCGGCAGGAGCCGGGGGCTCCCCGGCTGTTCCCGGAATGAGCGGCCAGGTATCTTCGTGAGGAAAGGCGGCAGGCTTACATCAATGAGCAAGAAAAACGAGCAGGCATCGGTATCCTTGACAGGTAGAGGAAGATACATCAATTGCGGCACAGCGGCTCTCCTGATGGCAATTGTCGCCGGTTGCGCTTCGGTTTCCAAGCCGGTAATCATCAGGCATGAGAGCACGCCGTCGATGAGCGACGTTGCCACCAGCAGGCAATCCGCCAAGGAGCCGGCTGATCAGATGAGGCAGGGGAGCGCGAGCCAACCCACTGAAGCATCTCCCGGTCAGCATGCGGCTAAGAGCAGCGAAGGCACGGGGACTCCTGCCGCTCAGGGAGCTGTTGGGGCTCCCGCGCAGTCGGTGCTGAGTATAGAAGGGACAGGTACTCCCGTCGATCAAGTCGCTGCTGCGGCTCCAGAGCAGTCGGCGTTAAGCAGCGAAGGGACAGGGACCAACGCCGCCGAGTCTGCACTCGCTGCTCAGGAGGTGCATGACCGAGAACTGATCGCGGCGATTACGGCCCGAGTGACCGAAGAGGTCCACCAGAAAGTCGAGGACGAGGTCAGAAGCGAAGTCATGAACGAGATGTACCGCGAAATTTGGAAAGTGAACTCGGCCATGAAGGAGAAGGACCAGAGGCTCCGCTTCGGCGGCGACATCCGGCTGCGGTATGAAAAAGACCTTTTTGATAAGAATAACTCTCAGCAAGTTTATCAAGTCTCGCAAGGTGTCGTAAGCCAGCAACTTGTGAACACCTGGGCGGATCAGGACCTCTACAAGTACAGGGTTCGCTTCGGAGCAGAGGCAAGGGTGAATGATCAGGTGGAAGCGGTCCTTCGCCTTGCCACGGGGACCACAACGAATCCCGTGTCGACAAATACGAGTATGAATGATTATATGAACAAGGACAGTATCCTGGTTGACCTTGCCTATATTCGGTGGCAACCTGGGAAGTCCCTCACCCTGTACGGGGGCCGCATGCCTAATCCCTTTTTTTCGGCCTCCGAGCTGGTCTGGGATGCAGATCTGAACTTTGAGGGTCTGGCCATCAGCGCGAAGGCTCCCCGTCCTGAATCATGGACCCCCTTTCTGACCGTTGGGGCATTCCCCCTGCAACAGTCTGACCCAATGAGCACTTCTGACTTTTCAGAACACAGCAAGTGGCTCTATGCAGGACAGGTTGGAATGGAAAGCAGAGACCAGAAAGGCATCTCTACCAAGATCGGCGCCGCCTACTATGACTTCAACAATATTACCGGCGTACCCAACGAGGATCCCACTCATCCCGGCGCCACCGACTGGTCGGTTTATCCTTTAGCGCAGCGGCCGGGATTCATGAACACCTTGTTTGCCATCGACCCTTCCAACAGTTCCAAGGTGGGCCTTGCTTCGAAGTTCAAGGAGATTGACCTTACAGGGACTCTTGATCTCGGATTCTGGGATCCCGTTCATATCGTGTTCCTCGGTGACTATGTGAGGAACATCGGTTTTGTCAGAAACGATGTCCTGCAACTGACACAAGTCCCCAACACGGTCAAAGACATCGTGGGGTATCAGATAGGGGTCTCCGTCGGCTATCCTACCATCCAGGATCGGAAACAGTGGAAGGTGTATGTCTATGCGAAGCGCCTTGGGAATGACGCCGTGCTGGACGGATTCACGGATTCCGATTTTCACCTGGGAGGTACCAATGCCAAGGGATGGATCCTTGGTGCCGATGTGGGTCTGGCGAAGAATTACTGGCTTACGGCTCGGTGGCTAACGGCGGATGAAATCAACGAACCATCGGACAGTCCTGGAAAGCTGTCAATTGACGTGCTGCAGGTGGATGTCAACGCACGATTCTGAAACGTGTCAGCCTTGGAGAGCATATGAAAATACCGCCGATTCAAAAGTTGAAGCTTCCCGCCGTTGTGCTGGCGGCCGGCCTGCTCATAGGGCTGGGTGTGGGACAGATGCAGGTCAGTAAGGAACAAAAGATCTGCCAGGACAAGATCAAAGAGAAGGACAAGAAGATAGCCTTTATCCAGAAGAAGTTGACGGAAGAAAAGGCCGAGGCTGCGAACTCGCTCGAACAGAAATGCCGGGACGACGTGAACAGGCTGCAGACTGCACTCCAGGGCGAGAAAAAGAAAGCGGCGGTCCTGAACGGCCAGGTGGGAGCGCTGACCGGGCAATTGCAGAAACTGGACGCGCACGTGAAGGCTGCCGATGAAACAACAGCCAGGACGAAACAGGAGCTCCAGGAGGCACAGCGGAACAACAAGGAACTGGACCATGAGCTGAAAAAGACCTCAGGCGAGAAGCAGACCCTTCAGGCGGACCTGAAGAAGACGACCCGGGAGCTGGGCACCTGCATCTCAAACAATGCCGACCTGGCCACGATAGCCGGGGAACTCGTTAAAAGATACAAGGACAAGGGCATAGGAGCTGCGCTTCTCGAGAAGGAACCGCTGACGCAGGTAAAGAAGGTGGAACTGGAGCAGCTCACGAGCCAGTACCAGGAAGAGATCGAGCAGAAGAAGATCAATAAAAATAAGGGAGGCAGCTGAGCATGACCAGGGTTTCCAGTTTTCAGACAGCAGCGCTGTTCGCCGCGTGCATCGCCGTGGCCTCGCCGGCCTGGAGCGAATCAAAAAAGCCTGAACCGGCCGGTGACCGCGTTGCGACGGTGAACGGCGTTCCCATCAGGCGGGGTGAATTCGACGGGGAAGTCTTCCAGATCCAAAAGACCCTTCTGGGCATGGGGAGACCGCTCACCGGCAGCCAGGTCGCCTCCATCCGGGCGGAGGTGCTGGAAAGTATGATCAGGCGCGAGGCGCTCTATCAGGACAGCCGTAGGGCCGGCATCAGGCCTGATGAAAAAGCGGTTGCCGGGGAGCTCGCCGCGCTCAAGAAGCAGTTCCTGAACGAGGCCGAGTATAAGAATGAGCTCGGCAGGAGGAACCTGTCCGAAGAAGAGCTGCAGTCGCAACTGGAGCGGAACAGCTCATTGCAGCAGTATGTGGAGCGGCAATTCGGCTCGAAGGTCACTGTGACCGACGCCGAGACGCTCGGCTATTATGAAAGCCACTTGGACCTGTTCAAACAGCCGCTGCAGGTACGGGTCAGCCACATCCTGATCCAGGTCGATCCGAAATGGGACGATCCCAAAAAACAGGAAGCCCGGCAGAAGGCCGAACAGGTGCTGAAGGACCTGAAAAAAGGACGCGACTTCGCGGCCCTGGCGCGGGAGCAGTCGGACGGTCCGACCAGGACGCAAGGCGGCGACCTGGGATATATCAGGAGGGGCCAGTTGGATGCAGAACTCGAGAAGGCCGTCTTCAAGATGAAAGCCGGGGAAACGAGCGATATCGTGGAGACCAGCTACGGGTTCCATGTGTTCAAGGTGTTCGACCGGAAGGCGGAAACCATCCTGTCCTATGATGTTGTCAAGGAACAAATCCGTCAGCACCTGGCCCAGGAAAAAGCGCGGCAGGATGCAGACCGATATGCAAAGAGCCTGCGCGAGAAGGCATCAGTGGAGATCCTGCTTCGCGACGAGGTGAGCACCGCAAAGAACCCCTGAAAGACGCCGGGGGTTGCGCTGTGCGCCGGGCAGTTGACCTGAACAGCTGCGGCAAGGTATGTGGACATGACACAGACGAACTGGTACGCAGTATACGTGAAATCGAGGCATGAATTCGTTGTTGCCGACGAGCTCCGGAAGAAGGGGATAGACTTGTTTCTCCCCTCCGCAACAAAACTGAATCAATGGAAAGACCGGAAGAAACAGGTGGTAGTCCCCCTGTTCCCCGGCTATCTTTTTGTCTCCATCGCCCCGGAACCCGAGGAATTCGTGAACGTGATCAAAACGCGGGGTACGGTGACCTTTATCTCGCTGGTCCCCGGGCACCCCACGCCGGTGGCCTCTGAAGAGATCGAATCCCTGAAGATGCTTCTCGTAAGCGGGGAACGGGTTGACATCTATCCTCATCTGCAGGAAGGGACGCCGGTGCGCGTAACAAAAGGTGTGTTCCGGGGCGCCCAGGGAATGCTAAAGCAGAAGAATCACGGTCAGCATATATTTCTCGTGAACGTGGAACTGCTCGGGAGAAGCGTGGCCGTCAAGATGTGCGCGGAGGATGTCGAGGCCGCGTAAGAGCAGGTCGGGCGATCCGAGCAGGCATTCATCGTCGGTTAAGGCAACAAGTGCATCATTCCGTCAACTTCCCGGTCTTTTTTGAAGCCCTGTGACCGAGAAGGCGGAGCATTGCCAAAAGCTTCTCCGTTTGCTCACATGCCGGTCCTGTTCGCAGACCGAAACAACAGAACTAGAATCTGATTAAAGTGTTAGTCCACAGATTTCGCAGATGTACGCAGATTAAAAAATGAATAAATAAACAACTCTGGTTTCATCTGTGAAATCTGAGTAATCTGCGGATAACAAATTGACTCGATGTCAGTTTTTTTGGCTTCTTAAGAACTTGTCTCTAGATTCAAGGTTATCCGAAGTCAAGGTATTCTACCATGTGCTTATGCGGTACCAACTGCCGTTTACAGGATCACCCGCAGACCGCAGGAACATGCAAAGCTAGATCAGCTGTCAGGGAGAGCCAGATGAAGATATTTATAACAGGCGGCGCGGGCTATATCGGCAGTCATGTGGTCAAGATGCTGGGAGAGCAGGGCCATGAATTGCTTGTGTTCGACAATCTGTCCACCGGGCATGAGAGGGCGGTCCTGTACGGGAACCTTGTCAAAGGCGACCTTGCGGACACACTGCTGCTGCAGCACACCATGCAGGCGTTCAGGGCGGACGCGGTCATCCATTTTGCCGCGTCCATCGAGGTGGAGGAGTCCGTCCGGCGGCCGATGAAATACTACCGGAACAATGTCGTCAACACCCAGAACCTGGTGGAGGCCATGCAGTTTGCCGCCGTGGAGAACCTGCTCTATTCCTCGAGCGCCGCCGTGTACGGGATCCCGTCCTCTGTGCCGGTCGACGAGACCGCCGAGCTGAAGCCGATCAACCCCTACGGCGCGACCAAGGAGATTACTGAGCGCATTCTGCACGACCTCGCCGCTGCCGAGGATTTTCATTACATTGCACTGCGGTATTTCAATGTCGCCGGTGCTGATCCGGCCGGCCGGCTCGGACAGGCCTATGCCAAACCGACCCATCTGATCACCCGGGCGCTGAAGTGCGCAAAGGGCGAAGCAGCAAAGCTTTCCATCTATGGCACCGATTATCCGACCCCCGACGGGACCTGTATCCGGGATTATATCCATATCGACGATATCGCCAGCGCCCATGTCATGGCCCTCGAGTACCTGATGGAGACCGGGAGGTCCGATGTCATGAACTGCGGGTATGGACGCGGGTTCTCCGTCAGGGAGGTCCTGTCCATGGTTAGAAAGGTCACCGGAGTGGATCTCCCTGTTGAGCAAACCGGTCGACGAGCCGGCGATCCGCCCGCCCTCATCGCGGACAGCATGCGCTTGAAGGAACGGACCGGATGGACGCCGCGGCATGATGATCTGGAGTTCATCATACGGACGGCATGGGAATGGGAGACGGGCTTTGAACGGAGGCTCCTGGCCGGGCGTCCTGCGATCCATCATCTGAACGAATAGGAGCGGAAAATGGAATCCAGGCAGGGGAAAGATGCCTGATCCATGTGCGGCATCGCCGGATATATCGGTGGCCAGGACGCCGCTCCGATCATCTTCGAAGGTTTACACGCTAAGTTGTGCGGGAGAAAATAAATCATGAGTCTTGTCGAAAAAATTAATCGCAAGGAAGCCCGTGTCGGTATCATCGGCCTCGGTTATGTGGGGCTTCCTCTGGTCATCGAATTCTGCAGGGCGGGCTTCCCCGTGACGGGATTTGATGTTGATCCGGAAAAGACAGCCATGCTCAGCCGGGGGGAAAGCTATATCAAGCATATTGCGAGCGGGCGAATCAGGCCGTTTGCGCACCTGCTGGTCGCAACGACCAATTTTTCGAAGCTTGCGGACATGGACTGCATTATTATCTGCGTCCCGACGCCTCTTAACCGGAATCGGGAGCCGGACATGTCCTACGTTTTTAATACGACAAAGACCATTGCGAAGTACCTGCGTAAAGGCCAGCTTGTAGCGCTTGAGTCGACCACGTATCCAGGTACGACGGATGAGGACATGAAGGCGATTCTTGAGGATACCGGGCTGTCGGCAGGTGTTGATTTTTATCTCGCCTTCTCTCCTGAACGGGAGGACCCGAACAACAAGGATTTCTCTACGAGCACCATACCAAAGGTAGTTGGCGGATATTCTCCGGCATGTCTCGAAGCAGCCAAGGCACTCTATGATTCGATAGTCACGACCGTACCGGTGTCTTCCACAAAAGTAGCCGAAGCCACCAAGCTTCTCGAGAATATCTACCGGGCGGTCAATATCGCTCTGGTCAATGAACTTAAAATGCTTCTCGACAGGATGGGAATAAACGTTTGGGAAGTCATTGATGCGGCCAAGACAAAACCATTCGGTTTCCATGCCTTCTATCCCGGACCGGGATTGGGAGGCCACTGCATCCCCATCGACCCTTTCTACCTGACCTGGAAGGCGCGTGAATTCGGGTTCCACACCCGCTTTATCGAATTGGCAGGCGAAATCAATACGGGAATGCCCGACTACGTCGTCAGCAAGGTGATGATGGCCCTGAACCAGGCGAGCAAGCCGGTGAGGGGGGCCCGCATCCTTATACTCGGTTTGGCTTACAAGGCCAATGTGGACGATGACCGGGAATCACCGGCGTATCGACTTATGGAAAAACTGGAAGAGGTGGGTGCCATTGTCGATTTCAACGACCCCTACATACCGGAGATACGCAAAACCCGTGAATATGCGCGATATGCCGGGAAACGTTCGTCGCCAATAACCGATGCGTATGACCTGTTGCTGGTGGCTACAGCCCATGATGAGTACAGGAACATCGATTTCGCGTCCCTTGACATTCCGGTCGTGGATACGCGGAACATCGTGCATGGCAATGGTCGGATAACATACCGCGCTTAGACGCGAACCCCCTGAGCTGCCGCCCTGTATGGAATAGGGAGAGTTCAGTCAACATGATCGTCCCGTTGGAGCTTCTCCGTGTGCATGAAAAAAAAGTTGCATGAAAGTAAGGAGAGTTATCGAATGAAAAAAGCGCTCATTACCGGCATCACAGGCCAGGACGGAGCATATCTAGCGGAATTCCTGCTTGAGAAGGGCTATGTCGTACATGGAATTAAACGAAGAGCGTCACTCCTGAATACCGACAGGATCGACCATTTATACCAGGATCCCCATGAGAGAAAATTGAATTTCGTTCTGCATTACGGCGATCTTACTGATTCAACCAATCTCATCCGGATCATCCAGGAAGTGCAGCCCGATGAGATTTACAACCTCGCGGCGCAAAGCCATGTAAAAGTTTCTTTTGAAACACCGGAGTACACGGCGAACTCGGATGCCCTGGGGACTTTGAGGATTCTTGAAGCGATCAGGATATTACGCCTGGAGAAAAGAACGCGATTTTATCAGGCATCGACGTCGGAGCTGTTCGGAAAGGTACAGGAGGTCCCACAAAAGGAAACGACGCCCTTTTATCCCAGGAGCCCGTATGCTGCTGCAAAACTCTACGCATACTGGATAACGATAAATTACCGCGAGGCCTATGATTTCTTTGCCTGTAACGGCATTCTTTTCAACCATGAGTCCCCCCTGCGCGGCGAGACGTTCGTGACAAGAAAGATCACCAGGGCTGTGGCGAGAAAAAAGCTCGGACTTCAGGATAAGGTCTTCCTGGGGAGCCTGGATTCCCGCCGTGACTGGGGCCATGCCAAGGATTATGTGGAAGCGCAGTGGCTCATGCTTCAGCAGGACAGCCCTGACGATTATGTGATAGCCACGGGAGAACAGCATTCGGTCAGGGAGTTCGTCGAAGCGGCCTTTCATGAGATCGGGACCCGGGTCAGCTGGCAAGGGAAGGGTACCGGCGAAAAAGGGTACGACGATAACACAGGAGAAGTCCTGATAGAGGTCGATCCGCGATACTTTCGGCCGACGGAAGTGGAGACCCTGCTGGGCGACCCTTCAAGAGCAAAGGAAAAGCTGGGATGGAAACCCAGGGTCGGCTTTGCCGAACTCGTCTCAGAGATGGTGAGAGAGGACATCAGACAAGCGGAAAGGGACCTCTTATGCAGGAACGGAGGCTTCAAAATTCTCAGCTACCATGAATAGATCATAGGTAATTGTGCTGGCTTTGGGAACAAGACCGAAAGCCGTTATGATATCGCCCGTTGAGAAGGAATCAGAAACATATTCGGTAAGTTTAGTAAGAAAGTACTTAACAGAAATCAAATCATATCAGACCAATAATTATGTCACTCAAATCACTAGCCGATAAAATATTGTCATCGCAATTGCGTATAAATATCGTTACCGGCATGGTGACAAACATAGCTGCTGTGGCGGTGACAGCCATTAGTTATCCACTCTATTTGCACTTTCTCGGATATGAAAAATACGGCGTCTGGCTCATATTATCTACGATAATGAATATTGCGCAATTGAGCAATCTGGGATTGGCGCCGGCTGTCGTAAAATTAGTTGCCGAAGAATATGGTCGCCGAAATACGCACGGCATTCAAAGCACGTTATCATCGGCAACAGCGATTCTGATTATCAGCGGCTGCATGGCTTTCATTATGCTCATCCTCTTCAGGATTCAGATTATTAATCTATTCAAACTGACAGATGAGAACGCGAGGATTGCTTTATCATTGCTGCCCTATATGGGCCTGCTTACCATATATGTTTTTATTGTCCAAGTATCATCCGCAACGCTGTCAGGCCTGGGGCGCATGGACCTCGCCACCTACAGTGATGCAGGCGGCCGTATTCTGATATCAGTTTTGTCCTTAATGCTGTTGTACCTCGGGTTGGATATAAGGAGTATGTTAATAGCGAGCGCGCTGTCATATGCGATTATTCACGGTGTCAATGTATATCTGATACACCAATTGGGCGATTATTCTTTTTATCAAACAAAGAACTATAATTTACAATATGTGACTAAACTGCTGAAAATCGGCAGCGGCATGTTCGGCAGCTCTCTCATAAACATATTGGTCAGTCCATTCAATAAGATAATGATTTCCCGATTTATTGGAGTCTCGTCGGTTCCCATTTATGAAATAACGTATAACAGCTGTATGTATATCAGAAGTTTAGTAGAGTCCGGCATCAAGGCCATTTCTCCCGAAGTGAGCCGTGTAAGCGCCGTAATATCCCCCGATGCGATCAAGAGAATTCAGCAACTCAATAAACTATCCCTCAAAACAATATTGATCATTGCGGCACCTCTCTGGATCATATTGATGGTGTTTGCAGCGCCGATATTGTCGACGTGGTTGCAGAATAAATATGTGGGAATACTGCCCGTCGTATTTCGCGCCATGCTCATCGGGGTTTTCATGAATCTGCTGGCCGTACCTGCATTTTATATCCTTCTCGGAATGGGGAAAACCCATCAGATATTTATCAGTTATGTCGTGCAGTCCTTTGCAAATGTGATGTTTGTGATGAGTTTAATTATGATCAACAGACTGAACATCGTCAACATGGCGTATGCGGTCATGGTCAGCATGGCAGTGGCTAGTTTCTATTTAGTGTGGCAGAAGAGACTGCTTGAGAAAAAATTGACGGACGATATGCCGCCGTTAAGTCTACTGATAAAGAATCAGTTATAAGGTCGGTTGGGCAGTGTTACCACAGACAGTGTTCTGCCTCCGCTGCGAATGAAGAAATTTGTTTCATCCGTAATTCCCGCTGACGCGTAAGCGCAGCGTATGCTATTGCAAGGCGTTCCCTTGCCGCTGGTGCGCTTCATCGTTATCCATAATTGGAGAAGCACATGAATGTAATTGTCACTTGGATGTATTCATCACCCGAAGGCGAGAGTATTTGTCACTCCCAGGTGGGTTCGGCTTCCGGGACGCAAAGAGTTCAGAACATATACTGGAGATGTGTTTTTTTGCTCTTTGAGAGCAGCGCTCGATTGAATCCCGGGGCACGTCATATTTTGTTCATAAATAAGAGGCCTCCGAATGAAATAGACGGCGTAGAAATAAATAGACTGGTTCAACAATACAAGATTGAATTCATTGAATTTACAACCATAACAAAATCGCCATCTGATTATTATGGAGAATGGAACACTCAGTTCATGGTGTTGGATGTGCTGGACAGGCTGAAGGAAGTCGTCAGAGATGATGATAAAATCTTTATCCTGGATAGCGATATTATATTCAATAAATCCATAGACGATGATCTATTGAGGGCACTGGATAAGCATAAGGCCCTGCTGTATTCTATTGATTACGATGATAAACACAATATAAACGGATTGACCCGTTTGGAACTCATAGAAGTAGCCAAACATATGGATGTCGGTTTTCCAGCAAAAGAATTCACGTATTCCGGCGGAGAATTTATTTGTTGCTTGGGCAGCGAACTATCAAGAATAGCTGATGCAGGGCGTAGAAACTATCTAGTTTCTTTAGAAAGGCACAAAAAGAAACAAAAAAAATTTAACGAAGAAGCCCATCTGTTGAGCTATGTATACCATCTACTCGGATATCAAACGCATACGGCTAATCGATTCATTAAACGAATATGGACTGATAGAAGTATTTATTCAACAATTGATGGAAGTGAATCCGAATTGGTCTTTTGGCATCTGCCCGTAGAAAAGAAAAGAGGTTTTGTAAACGTATTCAGATCATACAGGAAAATAGATGGGGAATATAGATTGACCATAAAAAACTTTGCTCGGGCATATAGAATAGAAGAAGCGTATCCCTCCAAAATTCCTCGTTATATCAAACAAGCGGTACGTCCCGTGTATCAAATTCTTAAGAGCATGACGCCGCAGGTGATGAAATGAGGTTCAGTTCTATAAAGATGCAGGTCGTTCTCATTGCAGCAATTATGCAGTTAGCGGGCCATTGCGCGTACGGTTTCGAGATATTTGACGGGGTGGTGTATAAGCATAAGCCTGATATGAGTAGATACGGGATCAAGCCTATACTTATTTTATACGACGATGCCTTTTGGGACAAAGGTGAAGACAAAAAAGAGTTAAATAGGAAGAAAATCGTCGAAACGGCGAAAAAGATACCCCGGGCATCTATCGTATGCATCGATATAGAGCACCTAGGCGCGGACAAATTAAAAGAGGTGGCGGTCCTGATAAAAAAAAATGCCCCGCAGTCCCAGATAGGATTTTACGGTATCCCGTTGAGAGAATATTGGGCATCCCTCGCAGAGAAGAGCTCGCAACAATACAAAGACTGGGTCAATAAAAATGAACAATACATTGCTCTCATTCAGGAAGTAGATATCCTATTTCCTTCTTTATACACTTTTTACCCGTTTCCGGAACAATGGGAAAAATATGCAATTGAAAACATCAAGCAGGCAAAAATATACGGCAAACCAGTGTATCCTTTTCTCTGGCCTCAATACCATGACAGCACCATATTGAAAGGCAGCTATATTAACGGCGACCTTTGGCGGCTGGAACTTGAGACATGTTACAAATACGCGGATGGGATTGTCATGTGGGGCGGTTGGGACATGATAGCATGGAAAGCAGAAGATTGGAAAGACGACGCAATATGGTGGGCCGTTACCCAAAAATTCATTGCATCAAATAAAATCTGAGGTACAACAGCGACTGATTGCCGGTGAAATATGCTTCTGACCATCCAGACAAAGCAAAAGATCAAAAGATTCATTGCCGGAACATACGGTTTGCTGAGCCATGAGCGCGCAGGAAGCTTGTCGGTTATACTCAATTATCACTCTATCCATCCATCCCATGAAACATCGACGCGGCCTGATGATTTTATGAGACAGATGGGATACCTGAAAACTCATTTTAGTGTGATCTCACTCTCGGATTTTTATACAATGAGGACCACGGCAAAAGATTCGCCCGGCAATATTGCCGTGGTAACCTTCGACGACGGTTACAAAGATAATTACGAGTATGCTTTCCCCGTATTGAAAAACCTGGGGCTGCCCGCTACGATCTTTCTTACCACCGGGTTTATAAATGGGGAGATCGATATTACCAAGGAATGTAAAAGCTATCGGGGCCTGGACCATCTGGAGTGGTCGCATATAAAAGAAATGAGGGAGCATGGCATATATTTCGGCGCGCATACCCATAGCCACCCGATTCTTACGGAGCTGCCCCTGGATAAGGCGGCTGCTGAAATCATTCAATCAAAGCAGGTATTGGAGGAAAAACTGGGGGAACCGGTAACACACTTCGCCTATCCCCTCGGTCAATCAGGGACCTTTAACGACTCGATAATAAATTTATTAAAAAAGCACGGCTTCGATCTAACCTGCTCCACAATCTGGGGGACAGACAATGACAGTACGAGCATGTTTGCCCTGCACAGAATAAGGATAGACGGCGTTGACTCCATGGAGGATTTTATCGCCAAAGTCAACGGGCATTGGAATTTTATCAATTTTATCCAGACGCGGAACCGATAGGGATCCGAGAGGCAATTTGTGATCATACGAAATAAAATTCTCTGTCTAGTTCCCCTGTCGCCGCCGATCACCGGGGCAGCAGCGGCCTCAGAAACTGTTATTGAATCTCTCAAGGGACATCATGATGTAACGGTGATCGGTTATCAACGGGGAAATCTGATAAGCGGCAAGTTCTCTTTCGTGCAATCGCTGCGCATACTGATGGTCGGCCTAACAGTAATGAAATTACGTCTGATAAAGAAACTCGATCATGTATATTTCGTAATATCTTCAACGCGGTGGGGTAATCTGCGCGATCTGTTTATATTAACCGTCTTGGGGAGAACTCGCAGAAAAAAATGCGTCGTGCATCTTCATGGAGCAAATTATGACACCTGCCTGTTATCGGCGCCGAAATGGATACGTTATTTAAACAAAGGCCTATTCAGCGACGTGCAGGCCGCAATTGTTCTTGGTGCAACGTTTGAAGGTATCTTTGACGGATATGTCCCGCGAGATAGAATAAAGATCGTGAAAAATTATTACGAGCCGGCCCTCTTGATCCCTGAAGAGAACATCAAGGTCAAATATGGATCTTCAGCAAAGATCAAGATCTTGTTTCTGAGTAATTTAATAAGAGAAAAAGGCTACGAAATACTGTTAAGCTCGTTTCTGTCGCTTCGACGGAACATCAGAAATAAGGCAGAGCTGCATTTTGCAGGAGCAATATATTCTCTTCATGACAAAACAGAACTTATTAAAAAGATGAAGAACGAACGAAACATCTATTATCATGGCACAGTTGCAGGCGAAGTCAAAAGAAATTTGTTGTGGGAGGCTCATATCTTTTGTCTGCCGACGATGTATCGGTACGAAGGCCAGCCTATTTCAATACTTGAGGCCTATGCGGCAGGTTGCTGTGTTATTACAACAAACAACGGCGGTATTAAAGATATATTCTGCGATGGTAAAAATGGATTTGCCGTGGGTGATAATCACGAAGTGCGCGGTACTGATTTGACGGAAATACTCGAGAAAGCCATTTTGGATATTCGCAGTTTAAAAGATATTGCGTACGGCAACAGGGCTGAAGCAAGGGACCGATATCAGAAAAACGTATTCGGTCGCAACATTGAGCGGATAATCCTTGAACAGTAATATTGCCTTATCGAATATGTTGCAGGGAATCGGATGCTACAGCCAGAGACGATTAAAAGGGCGGGAAGTTTTGAAGCGTAAGACGAACAAGGGCTTAGTTCTCGTATTCGGTCTTTGGCTTTCCGGCGTTGTATGTGCCGGTGTTCTCGCACGGGTCATTGGAAACGGACTTGATAGTTTCCAGGTCTCCATGGCGGCAGCTGTCTTATGGCCCCTGGCTTATTTTGCTTTCAGCAGAAATCATTTTTTACCAAAATCCCCGGGTAAGAGCAGGTTGGCTGCCATGTATGTTTTTATGGTATTTGCGGCCTTGTCTGTTGCTGTCAGCCCTGAACCCTGGGTATCATTCGCGTATTTTTGTATCACCTTCAGCGCTTTTTTTATAACACTGCAATTCAACACCAATTTAACGGATTCACAATTTACGCAGGGATTGAAGCTCTATTCCTTTCTGTCGACGTTATTGCTTGTCTTGTATGCCGTCTATTATTTTAAGTCGGGCGTGCGGCTTGGCGATGAATTAAAGTCGATGGGTTCCAACGCAATTGCCGTAATGAGCGTGTCGGCCATATTGACCGCTATAACTTTCCGCACAAAAATAGTGCGCTACTCGATAATGGCAGCGGGTATTACGATACTGTACCTCACGGGATCCAGGGCGTCCGCCCTGTTCATGATCATTAGTTTATCGATAAGTTCGTTAATTGCTATCAAGACACTGTCCGCGCGGGGTAAAATCGCTTTGGCTGGCTTTGTTCTCACATTTTTTATAGTTGCAGCGGTGTATTACGAAAGCATATTACAGCATATGGAGACCTTCTTTGCAGTCCATGACAAATGGCGCGGCGTCGGCACCGGTGCTACAGGTCGTCAATATGCCTGGAGAGAAACGTGGGAGTTGTTTCTTGGCAGCCCCATAACAGGCGTCGGCTTCAGAGCCCACGAACGATTGATGAGGAGCGCCACCTCATCCCATAATGGATATTTAGCCTTGCTGGCCGAAACCGGCTTTCTGGGTTTCTCCAGCGCTGTTTACCTAATTTTGAGCGGAATTGCGGTGCTATGGCAGAATGCAAAGAACGGTAAGCTTATAAACCAGCAGGGCATTCTCTTTGGCATGTGCATGGGTTATTTATTTCTGGGCCTTTTTGAGCGCTATTTGTTCAATTTCGGAAATGCCACTTCACTGTTATTCATCATGGGAATAATGGCGTATCGGTCGGACGTTGAAGATATCTCACAGGCTGAGCCGGCACTTGAAGAGATCATGCGCCATGCCTGATACGAGGCTGAATGTTGTCATTACACACCACTTTCTTGCCCATTATAGAAGGACTATATATAACGCGTTGTGCAGACAACGGTTTCCGCTTCCTCATTATTCATTTGTTGCCGGCACCAGGACCAACATTCCTATCAAAACCATCGATGCAAAGACAGCGGAAATTGACCCTGATAGAGGCGGACTGAGGTGGAAATTTATTAAGAATTACTGGTTTTTCAAAATATTTCTGTGGCAAACCGGCCTCATGAAACTGGCTGTGAATCGTAATGTCGATGTAATTATTTACCTGGGAGTCATGTATCATCTCTCTACGTGGGTCAGCATTCTTATTGCGAAACTCACCGGCAAACGCGTTTTGATGTGGACACATGGATTTTTGCGGGAGGAAAAAGGAATTAAAGGTCATATAAGAGCGCTATTTTACAAATTAAGCGACGGTTTGCTGCTGTATGGAAATCGCGCAAGAGAGATTCTCGTGAAACGCGGATTTGATCCCGACAAGCTGTACGTTGTGTATAATTCTCTGGATTACGATTTACAATGCGCTGTCAGAAATGATCTATCAGACGAAGTTCTTGCCGGATACAAACGCGTATTTGCCCGCCCTCGTTTCCCAACATTAATTTACATAGGCAGACTCACTTCAGACAAGAGAGTAGACATGTTGATTCAGGCGGCTTATCTGCTGCGATCGCGAGGAATCAATGTAAACGTATTAATTCTTGGCGATGGACCTGCATTGGAGTCCCTTAAGCAGTATGTTGACTCCCGCGACATGAGCGAAAATGTATATTTTTATGGTGCCTGCTATAAGGAAGAGGACATCGGTGCCATGATAAGTTTGTCCGATTTATGCGTGGTTCCGGGCGATATCGGCCTGACCTGCATGCATTCCCTGGTCTACGGGACGCCCGTCATAACACATAACAATCCTGATTGCTCAGGCCCGGAATGGGAGGCAATCAAACCGGGTGAAAATGGGGATTTATTTCAATACAATGATGTTGATGATCTTGCGTTAGTAATAGAGAACTGGCTTAAAAGAAATAGACCAAGAGATGAGGTCGGGAGTGCATGTCGATCTTCAATAGATAAATACTATAACCCGCATTACCAGATAAAAATTATTAATAACGCCGTACAAGGTACGCCTGCCGGTCAATTAAACCAAATTCAATCGTAATGCTGCTCCTTAAAGCTTCCTGCCGTTTCGAATCGCACTGTGGCTCATATGACGATGAGAAAAAAAATATCAATTATAACGGCTTCCTTCAACAGCGGTTCCACTATCAAAGACTGCCTGGACAGCGTCGAAGATCAAGGGAACCAAGCCGAACACATCATTATCGACGGAGCGTCAACCGACGACACGCTGAGCATCGTCAGGTCATATCCACACATCGCCGAGGTCATTTCCGAGCCGGACCATGGCATCTACGATGCCATGAATAAAGGCATCGCTCTGGCAACCGGCGACGTGATCGGCATTTTAAACTCCGATGATTACTACGCCCATCCGCAAGTACTGGAAAGAGTCATGAAGGTGTTCGAAAACAGGGAAATAGATTCCTGTTACGGCGACCTGCTCTATTTCGATCCGGTCGACAAAACGAGGATCGTCCGTAACTGGATATCCGGCTCTTATCATGAACGAAGATTCTACTGGGGATGGATGCCTCCCCATCCGACTTTTTTTGTCCGCCGGTCCATGTATGAGAAATATGGCGGTTTCAAGCTGTCTCTTGGTTCCGCTGCGGATTACGAGCTCATGCTTCGTTTCCTGGTCAAGCACAAGATCAGTACGGCTTACCTGCCGGAGATCCTTGTCAGAATGCGTTCAGGTGGCATAAGCAATATGTCGCTCAGGAACAGGCTTACGGCAAATCGAATGGACCGCTATGCCTGGGAGGCCAATGAGCTGAAGCCTTATTTCTGGACTACGTTCGTCAAACCGCTATCGAAAATCATGCAGTTCTTCTGACTAGGGAGATGTTATTGCTCGTAAAGGGCGGGGGAGTGCCGGATGCTGAAAGGTTATAACGGAGGAAGAGGCGCTGAACAAGAAGCGGGAACGACTCCAGCGCCTCCTCTCAGGATGGTCCAGAGAGAGAGCTGAGCAAGAATAGGACGCATTTGGGGAGGAACGGAACATTGAAAGTTTTTGAAGGTACCACGATCAGACCGGAGAGCTGGCTTAAAGCAGGACTGTATGCCTCTGTTATCCTCCTCGTTTATTATTCCACATTCAAACAAATGATCTCGGCTTGGTCAGGCGAGGAGTACTCATACTGCTGGTTTATTCCTTTCGTCGCGCTCTATATCATCTGGGAAAAACGGGTCGAGCTTGCCAGGCTTGTCTCGGCCCCCTCCTGGCAGGGGCTGGCGCCGCTGGGCGTGGGCGTACTGTTTTACTGGTTGGGAGAACTCGGCGGAGAATACACGACTCTGTATCTGTCGCTCTGGTTTGTCATCATCGGTATCGTCTGGCTCCATATCGGCTGGCGAAAGATGCGAATTATTGCGTTCGCATTCATGGTGATGCTGGCCATGTTTCCCCTCCCTAATTTTATCTACACGCGGGTCACCGTTTGGGCCAAAATGATTTCGTCGCAATTAGGGGTTTGGATGCTTCATATGGCTGGAATGTCCGCATATCGCGAAGGAAACATCATCGACCTCGGGTTCACCCTTCTTCAGGTCGTCGACGCCTGCAGCGGTCTGCGGTATATCTTGCCGATGATGCTTTTCGGCCTCCTGCTTGCTTACTGGTTTAAAGCTCATATCTGGAAAAGAACGGCACTGTTCCTTTCGTCCCTGCCGCTCTCCATTCTCTTGAACAGTTTCAGAATCGCGCTAACCGGCATTTTGTACAGCGTGCTTGGGGCGTCAGCAGCGGAAGGCTTTTTTCACGGCTTTTCCGGCTGGCTTGTTTTTATGGCTTCCTTACCGGTTTTTCTGCTCGAGATGTTTGTGTTGAAAAAATTGCCGCCGAAAGAGAAGGGCGGAAGAGCCGCGCAGGTGTCTGCCGGTGAAGATGCCGATCGGTTTGAAAAGACAAAGAATGACAAAGCATTTTTGCAGCCCCCATTGATAGTGAGTATGGCGGTTCTCTTGCTTACGGCCGGACTTTCTCATGCCATAGAATTTCGGCAACACGTTGCGATCGGCAAGCCCCTCAGCCAGTTCCCCCTGCAGGTGGGGGAATGGAAGGGAGCGCGTGAAAACATGGAACAGCAGTTCCGCGATGCATTGATGTTCAGCGACTACATCATTGCGAACTTCACCGATCCGCAGAGCAAGTCTATAAATTTTTATGTGGCCTATTACCAGGATCAGCGCAAGGGTGAGGCAATCCATTCGCCCGAAACGTGCCTTCCCATGGGAGGCTGGACATTTATTGAGGAAGGCGACGCTGCGGTTTCCCTTGCTGACGGTAAATCCTCCCTGCCTGTGAACAGGGCATTTATAGAGAAAACAGGAGTGCGGGAGCTCGCCTATTACTGGTTCCCTCAGCGAGGGCGCACTCTCACGAAGCTTTACCAGCTGAAACTATACGCATTCTGGGATTCTTTGACAAAGCAGCGAGCGGACGGGGCATTGGTGCGGGTGATAACGCCAGTGTATCCATCTGAACGGCTAGAGGATGCCGAGAATCGTTTGCAGTCGTTCACGAGGGAGATCGTGCCGGTGCTGGATGGGTATATCCCGGGAAAGAGCTTGCAGCAATAAATGATATATTTAACCGCTTTACTTCTCTCGGTATTCATCACCGTCAGCCTGATACCCATGATGATCAGGCTCGCGGACAGATACCAGGTTGTAGACGTTCCCAACCCCCGGAAGGTCCATGTACGCCCCGTGCCGCGGATCGGGGGGCTGGCCATGGCCGTTGGTGTCTTCATCCCCATCGTTCTCTGGGCCTTGGCCGACGAGTTCGTACGGGCCTTCATCGTGGCAACGGGCATCCTGGTCGTCTTCGGATTCATCGATGATATGAAAGGGCTCGGTTACCGGGCGAAGTTCGGAGGACAGATCCTCGCGGCCCTGGTCATCATATTCTACGGCGGGCTCAAAATCAGCTCCCTCGGCAGCCTGTTGCCCGGAGAGATGCAGTTGACGGAATGGCTGAAGATCGCGCTCACCCTGGTGGCGATCGTCGGCGTCACGAATGCGGTGAATCTGGCCGACGGTCTTGACGGACTTGCGGGCGGGATCTCCCTGCTCAGCTTCTGCTGCATCGGATATCTGGCCTATCTTGACGGCAGCAATACGATCCTGACCATAACCATGGCCGTGGCGGGCGCGATATTCGGATTTCTCCGGTTCAACACCCATCCCGCCAGTCTCTTCATGGGCGATACGGGAAGCCAGCTGCTGGGGTTCTCCGCAGTCGTGCTGGCGGTCAAGACGACGCAGGGCAATACTCCCCTCAGCCCGGTGCTGCCGCTCATCATCCTCGGGCTGCCCGTGCTCGACACCCTGACCGTCATGGTGCACAGGATCAGCCGGGGCAGGTCGCCTTTTAAACCGGACAAGAACCATTTTCATCACCGGCTGATCAACTTCGGGCTATCCCATTCCGAAGCGGTTTTCGTCATATACGTGATACAGGCGCTGATGATCCTGTCCGCCATCTTCTTCAAGTATTATTCGGACTGGCTTCTTATTGCCGGCTACGGCGCCTTCTCCGTAGCCGTTGTCGGCCTGTTCGCCGCGGCGGACCGCAAGGCCCTGCGGCTCCCGCGCTTTCCCGGCATGGAGAACGTGGTCAGGGACCGGCTGCGCAAGATCAGGGAAAACAACTACACCATCAGGTGCTCCTTCGGCATATCGAAACTGCTCATCCCCCTCCTCCTGGTGGCCTCCTGCTTTATTCCGGCACGGATCCCGGCGTACGTCTCGATCACGGCCTTTTGCTTCAGCGTGCTGATCCTTGGGGTTTTTTTTGCACGGAAGAAATACCTGGGGACGGGTCTGCGCCTGGTGCTGTACCTGACGGTCCCTCTCGTTCTCTATTGCATCGAGGAGGGGAGCGCTGCCTGGATGAGCGAACAGGCGCTGTTCCTGTACCGGCTGTGCTTCGGCATCATTGCTGTGTTCGTGATGCTCACGGTCAAGTTCTCGAGACGGTCGAAAGGCTTCAGAATGTCGACCATGGACTTTCTGATCATCTTCATTGCCGTGACCGTACCCAATTTGCCTGGCCAGCTGGCGCAGCATTTCAACCTGGGCCTGCTGGCAGTGGAGATCATCGTGTTCTTCTTCGGCTACGAAGTGCTGATCAATGAACTGCGGGAAAAGTTCGATGGCCTTGCGATGGCGACGCTGGCGGCAACGGTCGTCCTCAGCGTGCGGGGATATGCGGGAGTGTGAGAAGGGCTTCCGGCAGGCGGGCCCTCTCCGGGGAGTGATACGGTCCGGCTCGCGCGAAGCCGGGCCGATAATCGTGAACAATGGCAGGGGGCTTAGTTCCCGGCCGTGGAAAAAGGGAGGCGTGGAACATGAACATTTTACAGAATAGATCGTTGCTGGGAATCGTTGCATTGTTGGCCTTGATGATCACGGTATCTTGCGGAGGGCCCGAACAGAAGAAGGCCAAGTTCTACAATAAGGGCAAAGCCCTGTATGAAAAAGGGGACTATGTAAAGGCGGGTCTGGAGTTTAAAAACGCGATACAGATCGATGTCAAGTATGCCGATGCCTATTACATGCTGGGCATGACCGCCTTGAAGAGCGGAGACCCGCGCGGGGCCTACGGCAGCCTCTCGAAGGCCGTTGAGCTGGATCCCCGGCACTGGGAAGCCCAGACTCAGCTGGGCTGGTTCCTCCTGGGCAGCGGCAAAACCGATGACGCCATGAACAAGGCGGAACTCGTCCTGAAGAACAACGCAGCCAACGAAGACGCTCTCATCCTCAAGGGAGCGGTGCTGCTGAAGAAAAAGGAGGTGGAAGAGGCGCGCCGGTTCTTCGAGTCAGTGCTCGGCCGTGACGTACATAAACCCGAAGGCTACCTGCTCCTGACCTCGATCTTCGTGCAAAAAGAAGACGCGAGGAACGTCGAGCGGGTCCTGCTGGACGGCATCAAGGAAAATCAGAAGGCCGTCCCCCTGCACCTCGGCCTTGCCGATCTCTACGTCAAGACAAAAAGGACCGACGATGCGATAAGCCGGCTGCAGAAGGTCATCGAGATAGAACCGGAGGTGAGCCAGCATCGCCTGAGCATGGCCGCAATCTACTGGCAGTCGGGCAGGGAACAGCAGGCAAAGGATGTTCTGAAAACGTTCCTCCAGGCTGATCCCAAAAAGGAGGAACGCTGGATTCAGGCTGCCCAGTTCTATATGGCGCGGAACAAACCGGGCGACGGCGAGGAGCAGTTGAAAGAAGGGATCCGGCAGAATGGAAAAAGCTTCCCGATCCGCTTCGCCCTGAGCAACGTCTATTTCGGGTCCAATCGCCCGGAGCAGGGGCTTGCCGTGCTGCAGGAATGCCTGGAGCTGGAACGGGATGCCGCGAATCCCAACATCCTGCACACCAAGAATGCGCTGGCCGGGTACTATCTTTCCCGTCAGGAACCGGACAAGGCGAAAAAGTACGCCGATGAGGTGATCAAGGAAAGCCCGAAGAACGTGGATGCCAACTACATCGAGGGCACCATTCATCTCGGGAAGCAGGAGGCCCTGCAGGCAGTGTCTTCTTTCCGGACGGTCATAAACGAGCAGCAGGAGTTCATCCCCGGTTATGTCGGCCTGGCTGGCGCCCATCTCCTGAACAAGGAGTACAATCTGGCCTTCGACACTCTTCAGAACGCATTGAAGATAGCACCGGACTCCCGTGAGGTGATCCGCGCCATGGCCCGCGTCTATGCCGCACAGAAGGATTTCAAGAGCGCCGAGGCCCAATATCGCAAGCTGCTGAACGCGAATCCCGGGGACCTTGACGTGCGTGCCGACCTGGGAGACCTGTTGCTGCTTGCGGGAGACGTGCGGCGGGCAGAAGGGGAGTACCAGGACATCAAACGCCAGGCGCCGAAGAATCCCGCAGGCTATGTGAAAATGAGCTCTCTTTATGGCAGGCAGAAGAAATGGGACAAGGCCATAAACGAACTGGAGCATGCGGTGCAGGCCAATCCGGAGCTTTGGACCACGACCAACGACCTGGCCTACCTTCTGAGCGAATACGGCAAGGGGAATAAGGACCTTGACCGCGCCTTTGTGCTCGCCGAGAAGGCCAGATTGCTGAAGCCCGATGAACCGTCCGTGTTTGACACCCTGGGCTGGGTCAACTACCGGAAAGGCGATGTGCAGAAGGCGGTGGAGTGGCTGGGAAAGGCGCAGTCCAGGAGCACCGGGAACCCGGTCTTCAGCTACCATCTCGGCATGGCCTACAGCAAGCTCGGCAATCAGGAAAAGGCGAAGGAGTATCTGAAGATAGCCCTCGCTTCGAACGTGTCGTTCCCCGGGAAAGATGAGGCCCAGAAGACTGCGGCAGTGCTCCGCTAATCTGAATCCCTCGACTTGCAATCCCCCGGCTGATGCCGGGGGGTTCCGCTCAAACGAGAGCAGACATGGCCAGGCCAGACCTATTCGCTGAATACGAAGATTCAGGCAGATTTAAAATAGGAGCAATGAATTTTGCATTAATCTGCTGAGTCTGTGTCATCTGCGGATAATATCGAATTTAATGTCGGTCTAAGCTCTTCTCAATATTGTCAGGAGGAACAAAGGAAAATGGTGCGAATAATACTGGCGCTGGTAATGGCAGGACTGCTGGGCCTCTCGTCTCCGGCCCTTGCCGCGGGATTGGGCGAACCGACTCCGTCGCCGGCGGCGGGAATCGCGGAACAGGGCTATCTTATCGGTCCGGGAGATGTACTGGATATATCCGTCTGGAAGGACGAGGCCTTGACAAGATCCTGCGTGGTCAGGCCGGACGGGTTCATCTCGTTCCCGCTTATCGGAGATATCCCCACCGCGGACAAGACCGTGTTCGAACTGAAATCGGAGATGGAGGGAAAACTGAAGCGCTTCGTCCCGGAAGTCGTGCTTTCCATCGACGTAAAGCAGATCAACAGCATGATCATCTATGTCATCGGCAAGGTGAATAGTCCGGGCCGGTTCATGCTGGGTGTCGACGTGAACGTCCTGCAGGCCCTGGCCACGGCCGGGGGGCTCAACGTTTTCGCCAAAGGGCGCAAGATCAGGATATTCCGTCACGGTAGCAACGAAACCACCATATTCCCCTTCGATTACGATGAGGTGGTGGACGGAACGCATCTGGAGCAGAACATCCATCTCAAGCGAGGCGACGTAGTCGTCGTACCGTGATGAATGCCGGACGCATCGTCTCACTGGTCCTGCTCCTGTTTGCCTTCACGGCGATGGCCCGGGGAGCCGAGATCTGCTTTGTTCCGTCCCTGGCCGTGAGGGAGGAATATAACAGCAATATCCTGCTATCGACTGACGCGGACTATGTCAGAAAGGATTATATCACCACCCTGTCGCCCGGATTTGAGTGGGCCGACAGGACTGAACGGCTCGATCCCATGCTGTCGCTCCGCCTGGACCGGCATCTCTATTCCCGGAACGATGAGCTCAATGCAACCGATCAGCAGTACAGCGGCAGCGTGCGATATGCAGCCACTCCGTTGCTTTCGATCTCCGCGGGCGCAGGATACCAAAAAACTTTCAATCCGAGCCTGGATACAGGGCCGGCCTTTCCCGGACCGCAGCCTGGCATGGTGTTCTCAAACACCAGCAGCGGAGGCGGTACCGGCAGTGGCGGAAGCGGTACCGGTACAGGCGGCGGAGGCCCGACCGGCAGCTCGAATACCGCCGGAGGAAGCACGTCTGCATCAGCGACGACACTGCCTTTTGCAGCGTCGCCTTTTCAGCGGATCAACTCTTCGGTGTCCGCGGGATATCAGCTGACGGAACAAACATCGTTCACGGCAGGGTACCAATACGGCTGGGACTCCTACGAAAATCCGCAGTATCGCGACACGACCCATGACGCGCAGGCCGGACTTGTCGTCGATCTGGGCGCGTATCTTCACCGGGTGAAAGGCATGCTTAACACGGGTTACAGCCAGTATCTCATCTACGGCCAGAATGTCGTGCCTGATTCGAGAACCATCAATGTCGCGGGTACCATCGGTTTTTCCTACGACATCAGTGAGACCTGGAGTACCCACATGGACGGCGGCTATCGCCGTACAGACGCGGAAACATTTGTGAACCAGGGGGTTCCCAACGGCACTGAGTTAATCGTTGTCAGGGAACGTCTGGACAATACCGAAACGGCGGGAACGGGCGACTTTTCCCTGAACTATAATGGGCAATACACGAGCGCCGGGCTTTCTTATGTTCAGGATTTCACCATGGCCTATCTTGCCTCGGGTCACAGGGCGCCGGCCGAGCGCGAAGCTTTGTCGTTCACTGCCCGGCATCAGATGACGCGTGAACTGTCGGTCAGTCTGACGGCTGGGTACACCAGATACATTTCCGAGCACGTCCTTACCCAGACCAGCGTCAACCTCTCTCCGCTCATCCGGTATGACCTTTTCCAAATGAGCGGCGAAAGGGACCTGGCACTCGAAGCGTCATACGAGCACGCGCGGATCGACTACACGGTATCGGGCACGGCGTACAGGGATCTGTACTTCATCCGCCTGACGGCCCGCTTCCCGTACTGCAGTTCGAGTCAGTACAAGTAACCACAGGAGCGTTTATGGAAAAAGCCAAAATAACGACTATCGAGGATGTCGTCAAGATCATCAAAAGACGGCGCTGGGCGCTCATCGTCCCTATGCTCTGCGTCCCTCTGCTTTCCGTGCTGGTCCTCATCATCTGGAAGCCCGTCTACCGCTCCACGTCCACGATCCTTATCGAGGAACAGGAGATTTCCCGGGAATATGTGATGACCGCCGTGACAAGCTACGCAGAGCAGCGGCTGCAGACCATCAACCAGCGGATCATGAGCGCTGCGCGGCTTCTCGAGATCATCAACCGCTTCAACCTGTATGCGGACAAGCGCGACAAGATGACTTCGGAGGAGATCATCGAGGACATGCGGAAGAAGGACATTAAGTTCGAGACAATCATGGCCGACGTCATTGACCGGCGGACGGGACAGAAAACGGCTGCTACCATCGCGTTTACGGTCTCCTACGAGGGGAACAATCCCCAGGTGGTCCAGCAGGTGGCGAATGTCCTCGCGTCCCTCTATCTCGAGGAGAACATGAAGGTCGTGGGGCAGCAGACGGAGGGAACAACGAGGTTTCTGGATGAGGAAATGAAATCCGTTCAGGCTACGCTGGGCGACCTGGAAAGGAAAATCGCCGTTTATAAAGAGCGGCACAATCAGGCCCTGCCTGAACTGCTCCAGTTCAACCTGCAGTCCCTCGACTGGAACGAGCGGAACCGGGACCAGTTGAATGAGCAGCTCCGGTCGCTCAGGGAAAAGGAGGGCTATTACCAGACCGAACTGGCCACAATGGCGCCGGACACGATCAACCAGAATAAAGACCGGCTGAAGGAGCTGCGTGTCGCCCTTGTCGCCCTCAAAGCGCGATATTCCGAGGAATACCCCGACGTTATCAAGACCAAGGCCGAGATAGCTGTTCTGGAGAAGAAACTTCAGGAATGGGCGAGCGAACCCGATGTTCAGGAAAAGCCGGACAATCCGGCATACGTCGCGCTCTCTTCTCAGCTGGCAAGCATCCGGGCCGAGATCAAGTCCGTCAAGCTTCAGCTCGAGGACCTCGACCGAAAGCAGGAGGATTACCGGCGCAGGCTGGAAGCGTCGCCCAAAGTAGAGGAGGGGTACAAGAAGCTGACGGTCGAGAGGAACAATACCCAGGCCAAATATGACGATCTCATGAGGAAGTACATGGAATCCAAAGTGGCCCATGGCCTGGAAAAGGAGCAGATGGGCGAACGGTTCACGCTGATCGATCCGGCAAGGCTCCCCGAAAAACCGGTACGCCCGAACCGTCCGGCCATTCTTCTGATCGGGCTCATTCTCGGCATAGGGTCCGGAGCGGGGACCGCGTCCTTCCAGGAAGCATCCGACCGGTCCGCCCGGAAGACGGAGGATCTGGCCAGGACATTCCCTTTCCCTGTTCTGGCGGAAATCCCGGAGATCGTAACAATCGAGGAAGAACTGCGAAAAAAGAAACGGTTGAAAATAGCCGCCGTCTCTTCGTTCCTCTTTATAGTGATCATCGCCCTGGCTATCCATTTCTTTGTGATGGATATGGATATCCTCTGGATCCGTGTTATGCGACACACTGCCATGTAACGACGCCGCTACGGCGCAAAGGAGTGAACCGATGATTCACAGGATCAAGGAAACAGTTGCCCTGATCAGGCGAAACAACGGAAATGGGCGACCGAAAAAGTCGCAGCCTTCTTTCCGGGACAATGCTTCAGAACAGGACAGGGAACAGGCAGGATGGATATCACCGGCCTACGTCCAGTCACGGTCGGTCAAGCTGGATCCGCAGGTCCTCGCCCGGAACCGTTGTCTCCTGAACCTGGACGACGCCAGGGAGGCGGAGTCCTACAGAATATTGCGAACGCAGATACTGCAGCGGACCAGGGAGTCGGGTGCCAACACGATCATGGTCACCAGCGCGCTCCCGGGCGAGGGAAAAACAATCACCGCCATCAATCTCGCCATCGCGATCGCGCGGGAGTTCCAGCATACGGTCATGCTCGTCGACGGCGATCTGAAACAGCAAAGCATCCATAAATACCTTGGCAGCGGCGGCGAACAGGGGCTCATGGATTACCTTGCCGGAAGCTCGCCCGTTTCCGAACTGATCACCTGGGCCGGCATAGAGAAAATGACGCTTATTTCCGGAGGCCGCCTGCTGCATGAAAGCGCCGAGATCCTCGGCTCTCCCCGCATGCGGGAACTGGTGCCCAGCATGAAGGTGCGCTATCCCGACCGCTATATCATTTTCGACATGCCTCCCATCCTGACCGGCGCAGACGTGCTGACGATGGCGCCCCTCGTCGACAAGATCCTCATTGTTGTTCGGGCCGGCAAGACCTCAATGGATGACGTCGGGAAGGCGCTCCAGTATCTTCCGCAGGAGAAGATCCTGGGGCTGGTCCTGAACCGCTGCTAGCGGAAATTGCTAAAAAAGCAAAAGGTGGAGCGATGGAAAAACTGACTCAGATCATCAATTTCGTCAAGATACTCATGGACAAGAAGTTCACGGGTTCGATCAAGATCAAGTTCACCCGCGGGACAGTCGAGCGAGTGGAGCAGTTCGAAGAAATATTGAAGAACAAATGATACAGGTCCTTTGCCGGGTGCCAGAAAGCCCGAAGCGGGAAGATGCGCGCGCTTCTCACTTCGGGCTCGTTTTTTTCACAGCTGGCAGCGAGTGTCCAGGGAGGAGAACAAGTCATGAACGTGAGGAAGGTATGGCGCAAGGCGATCAGGGAACAGCGGCAGCGGGAAAGGGCCGACGACGCGGTCAAAGGAGCGATCTTCTGTTTTCTCGGCCTGGTCGTGCTCGCGCTGCTCGCCGGCTGCGGCGGATCCGGAGAGTCATCGGGAGAGCCGGTCTCGACCTGGAGCGTGGCAACGAACAATGAGAACGGGGTCGAACGGAGCCGAGCCTGGCAGCTCTGCGGCGGAACGATCTCCTGCTCGTACATGCGTGAGACCCCGCCGGACAAATCATCTGCGGGGGGCTTCATCGGATCAGCGACTGCGAGCCAAGCCGCATGTTACCAGCAGTACAGCGGTTCGAATAATTTGATGGAAGCAACGGAGCAATGTCCATAAAAAGGGGCGGATGTTGGGAAGAAAGCTTCGTAACGTCCTGCCGGCCAGCCAGGCGCTTCAACTGCCGCAAATCCATGGCGTCCATTGACG
This sequence comes from Nitrospirota bacterium, assembly GCA_035516965.1. Taxonomy (NCBI): domain Bacteria; kingdom Pseudomonadati; phylum Nitrospirota; species Nitrospirota bacterium. The sequence continues at coordinate 44,581 of DATIZR010000021.1, read as the reverse complement.
CAAGTGAACTCTAATCGCTCTATAAAAAACGACTAATACGAAGGAGGACGAGATGCCCAATTTCTATCGCTACGCAAGGGTTATTGCATTGTCTGCGGCGCTGATTTTTTGCACACGGTTCGTGCAAGCCGCGGACCCAAAAACGGATGCGCTCCAGTCGAAAATCAATCATGTCATCGTCATCTACCAGGAGAACTGGAGCTTTGACGGCCTTTACGGCAAGTTTCCCGGCGCGAACGGTCTCGCGAATGCGGGAGATGCGGTGAATCAGGTGGACAAGGAGGGCAAGCCGCTGAAAACTCTCAAGCGGCCGTTGGACACCAGTCTGAAGCCTCCCGTGGATGACCTTCGTTTTCCAGAGCAGATGCCGGCAAAGCCGTACGATCTGGCCCAATATGTTCCCTGGAACGAAAAAACAGGGGACCTCGTGCATCGCTTCTACCAGAATCAGCTCCAGATCGATGGAGGCAAAATGGACAAGTTCGCGGCCTGGAGCGACAATCCCGGACTCGTCATGAGCTATGTTGATGCCAGCGACCTGCCCGAGGGAAGGCTGGCTAAGCAATACACGATCGCCGACAATTTCTTTCAGGCGGCCTTCGGCGGCTCGTTTTTAAACCATTTTTGGCTTGTCTGCGCCTGCACACCGGTCTGGCCTGACGCGCCGACCTCGATGAGAGTAAAACTCGATCTGAAGGGGGTCCTTGAAAAAGACGGCGCCGTAACGCCTGACGGCTTCGTGGTCAATACCGCCTACTCCGTAAACCAGCCTCACCCGGACAGCGCAAAGGACCTTGTCCCCCTTCAGACCCAGCCGACAATCGGAGACCTGCTATCGGCGAAGAGCGTTTCCTGGACATGGTATTCCGGCGGATGGAACGACGCCCTCGCCGGAAAACCGGCCGGAGATTTTCAGTTCCATCACCAGCCTTTTGCCTATTTCGCAAATTTCGCCGACAACACACCGGCCAAGGCAACGCATCTCAAGGACGAGAAGGAATTTATCACGGACCTGAAAAAAGGCGCATTGGCCTCGGTGACCTTCATCAAGCCGAACGGCTCCTACAACGAACATCCCGGGTATGCCGCGCTCCTTTTCGGCCAGCAGCACGTGGCGGAACTCGTCAAGGCCGTGCAGGAAAGCCCTTATTGGAACGACAGCGTGATCATCATCACCTATGACGAGAACGGCGGCCGGTGGGACCATGTGGCCCCTCCGAAGAGTGACCGTTGGGGACCTGGCGCGAGAGTGCCTGCAATCATCATATCTCCCTTTGCCAAGAAAGGGTTTGTCGATCACACAGAGTACGACACGACATCTATTCTGAAGCTTATCGAACGCCGATGGAATCTGATGCCCTTGGGCTCGCGCGACGCAGCGGCAAACGACCTGACTAATGCCCTCGACCTGGCATCGGCTCCGCTGTCGTCGCCGGCACGCTAAGACGCAAAGCTCAAATCATGTGCAGTGATGTTTTTATGAGTAATTGAAAATATTGGAGAAGCCTTTTCCTGACGATGCGACGATTACCAAATATTCACAGGAAAGTAACCATCCTTTCATCAAATTGTAACGTACGAATAATAAAGTGGTGAAAAGAAGTAAATAGTACGCTTTCTTCGTCGTGAGGTACTCTTGCCCGGTTGGAAGTAACGCTCTCCATCCGGACAGTTATTCCTGACGTAATCGTAGGGTACTTTTTGGCCCCTGATCGGGGTACCTTGAAGCCCGCCGCGAATCCTTTCGTGGCGGGCTTTTTTTGTTTCAGGAAATCTGAGGTTTGCCTGATCGGCAAACAAATAGTCAATATATTGAGCGGATTGCAAACACAGCAAACTGCTTGGCCGTTACAGCCAAACCCATCGCAAGATGGGGACGGAAAGCCACGGGTCCCATGAGGATAGCCGGGTTGCCCTTTCTCTCAGGAGAGAGCACCCGGCTTTTTTTATGTTCGCTTCGTGAGGGCTAAGCGGCATCCCAAAGAGAAGGGGGTGAAATAGAGGGCGGCAGGAACTGTGATGTAATTCGTGCGGTACAAATATGCAACTAAATATCTCTTAGTAAAACAGTCATTCCATTCGATGAGGAGACAGAAAAATGAAGAGAAGGACTGCAGCACTGCTGGGGATGACCACCCTTTGCGTTTTTCTAATGGGCGGTGTCGTGTACGGTTTCGAGCAGGCTGATCTGGATAGATTGAGGGCAACCAATCAATGTCCCCAGTGCGACCTGAGCGGGGCGGACCTGAACGGGATTAACCTGGAGGGGCGGGACCTGAACGGGGCGGACCTGAGCAAAGCGAACCTGAAAGGGGCGAACCTGAAAGGGGCGGACGTGGACGGGGCAAACCTGAATGGGACGGACCTGAGCGGGGCGAACCTGAGCGGGACGGACCTGAGCGGGGCGAACCTGAGCGGGACGAACCTGAGCGGAGTGAATCTGGAGGGGCAGGACCTTAGTGGAGTGGACCTGAGCAAGGCAGACCTGAAAGGGACAAACCTGAGCAAGGCAAACCTGAAAGGGGCGAACCTGAGTTGGGCGAACCTGGACGGAGCGAACCTGAACGGGGCGGACATGAGCGAGACAAACCTGGATAACGCATTGTTGACGGACGCAAAACAGGTAGACCTGGATCAATAGAACAATGCATTCAGCAGCGGTAGTTGTCTTTAACTGCTGGACAGCAAGCGAAAAGGAGGTGAAATAATAGTTAATTAAGAAATTTAGAAGGGTGAGAAGAGTCACAACCGGCAGCATTACTTTTAAACAAAAAGGAGAAGAGATGAATACCATGACGAAAAAGGCATTGTCCGGCCTGGTCTTCGTGCTGGCCATTACCGTGTTCAGCACGGCGGCCTTCGCCGGCATTCTGAAACACCCCTATATGATCTACCCGGGGCAGAATACTCAGATGCAGATCCTCTGGCAGGACAACGCCAGCGAGGCAACGAACGTGCTCAGCTGGGGCCCCGACACGACCTACAGCATGGGGACAGTAACGGTACCCGAGTACGGAAGCGCCAATCAGCACGCCTATACGATCGCCGGTCTGACGCCGAATACGAAATACTACTATCAGGTGGCTGACCAGACCAACGGCCTCTACGGAGCCGGATCATTCATCACCGCGCCCGACAACAGCGTAACGGCGATACGGTTCCTCGGCATGGGGGACTCAAGGAGCCAACCCTTTGCCCTGGATAACTTGATGCAGGCGATGAAGAGCTTTTATTCACAGCCGGGCAACGAAGACTATCAGCGCTTGGTTATTCACAATGGGGACTGGGTGAGCACCGACGGAGAAAGCTACTGGACGTCCCAGTGGTTCGACCCGACCAAGATTGACGTCGTCGCGTTCACGGCGAATACGCCCATCAATGGGTGCAAAGGCAACCACGACAACAGCGGAAGCTACCCCAACGGGAAGAGCACCTACTTCCCCAAGTATTTCCCCTTCCCTTATCAGAACGCAACCCCTGTTTTCGACCCGGCTACGGTCCAGGCGTACAATAACCTGTACTGGTCATTTGATTACGGCCCGGTCCACTTCACCGTTGTTGACAACTACTCGAACCTTGCTGCTGGCTCCGCCCAGTACAACTGGGTCGTCAATGACCTCGCCTCAACCACAAAGCCGTGGAAGATCATGATCTACCACGAACCAGCCTATTCCGCGGGCAGCGATGGCGACAACAGCAACGTGAGGGTGCTCGAACCCCTCGTCACCCAGTATGGTGTGGACCTGATCTACTGCGGACACAGCCACAACTATGCCCGCACCGGGGCCTATACCCTCGCCCAGGCAAACGGTGACCAGATTGCCCTGAACGTGCCGCACATCACTAGCGGCGGCGGCGGCGCGCCTGTGTATCAGCCCGATATGACAAATGCGGGGAGCTATCCGCACGTTATCACGGCCTGGCCGGCTTTCGAATTCATGACCTTCGACGTGGAGGGGAAAACCCTCACGATGACTTCCTACCAGGTCAATAACGTGAGCACGACCGCTATTCAGTCGGCAGCGACGTTGACCCTTTCACCGATCGAGACGATCGTCCTGAACCACTTCACCAACGTCTCGCCGCAGGTCAGCGCGACAAGCACCGGTTTCCTTTACAGCCGTGCCACCAAGCTTTATGCAGGCAACCTGACCATCACCAATAACGGCCCCGACCTCACCGGCAACGTCCACGTTGTCCTGGACGGCATCCTTAACCTCCAGGGGATCGGCAACGCAGATAACCAGTACAGCACGACCACCCCGAAACTTACTTCGAAAATCGCCAATAAACCGGCCACGGGAAAAGGAAGCAGTGATCCCGGCCTTATCGCGAATGTCACACTGGTCAATGCAACGGGCTCGAACAACGGCGAACCGATGATACAGGTTTCGGCCAACGGTCTTGCTTCCGGAGCTTCGATCACCGTGCCGCTGCAGTTCAGCAACCCGGCTAACGCCACAATCACATTTAACCCTGTCGTGTTACAGGAATAGGAGAAATAAAATGAAACGTCATATTGTCAAACTTCTCGTCTTTGCGGTGATCATGTTTGCAGCCACGTCGGCCTTCGCGGATTATTCCTACAATTTCGACGTGAACACATCGTCCGTTTCCGGTCAAACCGGGTATCTGGAGCTCCAGTTCAACCCGGGGCTCAATCCGGGCGTGGCCAGCGCCGTCATTTCAAACTTCACTTCCGATGCAACGCTTGCCGCCGGTTCCCAGCAAGTAACGGGCGCTGTCACAGGCGCGCTCCCCGGGGCGGTAACGATCAGCAACACCACCGGATGGAACGACTACTATCAGCAGATCACCTTCGGCAGCAGTGTCCAGTTTGCTCTCAATCTGTCCGGAAGCGCTCATAACTCGTTCGCGCTGTCCTTTTACGGAGCAGATGGCTTCACGCCGCTGCTCACGAACGATTCGACGAATGGTTTCGCAACCACCGTTGACCTGAATGCAAACGGTGCTGTTGTGAACAACCTGAGCAGCCAGGTTGCCGTGGCTGCGACCCCGATCCCGGCAGCCGCCTGGCTGCTTGGCTCCGGGCTGATGGGCCTTGCGGGCATCCGCAGAAGGATGGCCGCGTAATTGATGAAGAAGGAACGGTGAACTTTTGGGGGCCTTCGTAGAAAGGTGAAGGCATAGGAGAAAAAACATCTTCCCTCTCTCCGGCAGAGTACATCTTGTCCGGAGAGGGGGCCTTTTAAAAAAGTGAATAGACAAAACCGGCATTCCGAACATACCCCGTTCAGGAGAATAAATGCATACATTGACAAAAACCTGCAAGTTGCCTGACAACCCCTCCGTCAGCAGGGTTGCTTTCGTAGCAATAATCTTTTCAATCTGCACTGCCTTTCAGGTTGCCTTTTTCGAACCTTACGGCCATGCACAGAATCTGAATCCTGCGGGAACCGCCATCACCGCGTCCCAGCTAACCGACATTACACCACAGGTCCTCGTTTCAACGACAGGGTTCATTTACAGCCGGGCATCCAAACTGTACACCGGCACGATGACCGTCACAAACCCCGGTACGAATCCGATCACCGGGCCGATAGCCGTATCACTGAACAATCTCTCCTCCGGCGTAACTCTGTCCAATGCCAGCGGACAATACAACGGATTCCCCTATGTCTATCAAAACCTGTCACTCTTGTCTGGTGGTTCGATCAGCTTTCCCCTTCAGTTCAGCAACCCATCCAATGCGCTTATCGGCTTCTCTGCGTTGATCTACCAGGTGGGGCCAAACGCCTATCTGACAACCGCCACTCCTTACCAGCCGCAGCAAAACGCGGCAAGTTACGAGGCAGAGCCGGCCGGTTTCACTCCTGTCTTCACCGAAGCGGTGGTGCGGCACGGGTCGCGCGGCCAATCCAGTTTCGACGGGACTGTTTACAACATGTATCTTAAGGCAGCCGCAGATGGCGCCCTCACTCCCCTCGGAGCCCAGCTCGGTCCGGATGTTATGACCATGATGCAGGCAAATGCGCTTTTAGACGTCGGCGTTGCAGGGATTACCGCTCCCGGCTACGGCAATCTGAGCCAGACCGGCATTATGGAAGAGCAGCAGATCGCAGCACGGCTCCTGCAGAGGCTGCCCTCCTATTTCGCCCAGCTCCCCGCAAGCAATCGCCAGATCGTCATGGTCAATTCCGGAGTGAACCGTGCAGCGGACAGCGCAGGTTTCTTCGCTCTGTCCCTCTTGACCAACAATCCATCCCTGGGACCTCTGATCTTGAAGTCAGCTCCCCTTACCGCCTATCCGTCGAACAAACCGGTGGCCCAGGCGGCAGGGGTGAACCGTTTCCTGCTCTATTTTCACAAGCTCGCTGCGAAAACCGACCTGGTGAACAGCGCCAGTGACCCTTATTACCAGACCTACCAGGACAGCCTGACTTATCAGGCATACCTCAAGAATGCGAACATGGTCGCCAAGGTCAATAGCATTCTGACTGATCCGGATGCAGCTGCCAACGCACGCGCCGTGCTGGAAATGCTGTTCACAAAGGATTTCGTGGACAAGATCGACAATGGAACCTACACTTTCACCAATTCCGGCAGCTACATATTCACCACGAGCGACGGCAGCTACTCGACGACGGTTTCAGGCGATGGCAGCACAACGGTGCAGAGCCTCTCGGACGCCGCAAACGAGCTGTACTCTTTCTATGCCACCGCACCGGCGATGCAGAACGAACTCAACAATATGGATTTTTCGAAGTACATCCCTGCCGCTCAGGCGAGCGTCCTGTCGTATCTGGACGACGTACAGAGCTTCTATCAGAAGGGCCCCGGGATCGCTGAGGACGGATCTTCCACCTTCCGGATGGCGCAGCTCCTCATAAATGACTTGTTCAATGAGGTGGACGCCGTCGCCAAGGGAGATTTCTCCCACGGCGCCAAGCTCCGCTTCACTCACGGAGAAGAGATCATGCCCCTCGCTTCCATTCTGGGGCTGAAGAACGTTTTCGTGCAGGTCCCCAACGCCAGCAACTACAGCTACAACACCAATCCCTGGCGCGGAGCAATCGTCTCGCCGTACGCTGCCAATGTGCAGTGGGATGTTTACAGCAACGGGGCCGGAACGCTGTTGGTCAAGATGCTTTACAACGAAAAGGAAGCCGACTTCAAAGCTGACTGCGATCAAGCCCGGTATGCCCCCGGCAGCCACTACTACGACTACGGTAGGCTGACGGCCTGCTACAATCATGTTTCAAATTGACCTTCTCCTTCCGCATGCCGGGCAGAAATGCAGGAGTAGGGACCGTTGCGTTCTACCAAGCGATCCATTTCGGCAATAGCCTGAGCTTCAGCTTGGCTCTGGCGAACACGCCTAACAGCGGGTCCACAGGCACGAGTACTTTTCCCTCGGGTTGTTCGCTGACGACTCGGGCATTAACCCTCTGATGACCGCGGATGGAACGCTCTTCACAGTTGATTTGAGCGATAATGGGGCAGCAACCACGAATATCATGGCGTCTCAGGCGAATGTTACCCCGACCCCGATCCCGGCAGTCGCCTGGCTGCTCGGCTCCGGGCTGATGGGCCTTGCGGGCATCCGCAGAAGGATGGCCGCATGATTGGCGAATAAGGAACGATGAAGTTTTGGGGGCCTTCGGGCCCCCCGTATTTTAAGGTTTTCCCTGTCCCATTAATCCTCACCGGTGAGAGGGGGCCAGGGGGCGGGTGAAGCGGCGTTCTTCTGCGATCAACGCGTTTTACCCCCGCCCTGATCCTCTGCTCTTAATGAGAATTCACGGATACATCCATTTTCAGGAGGCATTATGAAAAGGATACTTGGCTTCATCGTCACGCTGTTCTTCGCTTTTATCGTCCCGGTGGCCGGTTTTTCCGCCTCGCCCGACATCGTCATCAGCCAGGTTTACGGCGGGGGCGGGAACAGCGGGGCAACTTACAAAAATGACTTCATCGAGCTGTTCAATCTCGGTTCGCTACCGGTCAGCCTCAACGGCTGGTCTGTCCAGTACGCGTCGGCAACGGGGACGAGCTGGCAGGTGACCAACCTCAGCGGCATTATTCAGCCGGGGCAGCATTACTTGGTTCAGGAAGCGGCAGGAACCGGCGGGACAGTGAATCTGCCGGCTCCGGACGCGACAGGCATCATAAATATGAGCGCCACTGCCGGCAAGGTAGCGCTGGTGACCAGCACGACCGCTCTTTCCTGCGGCAGCAACTGCGCCACAAATGCTGCGGTCCGGGACTATGTCGGTTTTGGTACAACAGCCAACAATTTTGAGGGGAGCGGCCCGACGCCGGCTCCCAGCAACACGACAGCAGTGCTGCGGGCGGGCAACGGCTGCAGCGATACGGACAACAACAATGCCGACTTCACAGCAGGAGCGCCGAATCCTCGCAATAGTGCATCGGCGTATACCTATTGTGTGGCGCCGGTCAACGGCGTCTGCGGCACGGACAACAACCAGAGCCTGGCGGCAACAGCACCGGTCAACCTCTGCTCCGCAGGAAATGCCTCGGCAATCAGCGGCAACGGCCACCCCTGGACCTGGAACTGCAGCGGGCTGTACGGCGGCAGCACTGCTGCTTGTTTGGCCACGATCCAGACCTACACCCTCACCTTCGGCACCGACGGCCATGGCACCGTAAGTGGGACGACTTCGCAGACCATTGACTACGGCGGTTCCACCGTACCGGTCACGGCATCGGGCAACGGCGGGTATTCCTTCCTGAACTGGACCGGGACCAACGGCTTCGTCACTTCAACGTCAAACCCGCTGACGGTAAGCAATGTCACAACCAGCCAGACCATCACTGCAAACTTCACCGCCACGCCAATCAACGGCGCCTGCGGCGCGGACAACGGCCAGACTCTGGCGGCTACGGCCCCGGCTAACCTCTGCTCAATCGGCTCTCCTTCGGCTGTCGTCGGAAGCGGCCATCCCTGGAGCTGGACATGCACAGGGAGCAACGGCGGGAACGCAGCGAGCTGTTCGGCCGCGATCCAGACCTATACCGTAACCTTTACGACGGACGGCCACGGCACGCTCACCGGGTCCGCGACGCAGACCGTCGATTACGGCGCATCGGCGTCTCCCGTAACCGCGAAGGCAAACAGCAGCTACTTCTTCACCAACTGGACCGGGACCAACGGGTTCGTGACGAGCGCGGCAAATCCTCTCACTGTAACCGGCATCGCCGTCAGCCAGACCGTCACGGCCAACTTTACCGGAAGTTTCACCATCTTCCATGTGAACGATACTCACGCGCGCGTCACGCCTCACAAATGGATCGTGACCGAGCACGGTACCAATCCACCTGCATTCGAAGATGTAGGCGGCGCAGCGTACCTGGCCTCCGAGATGCTGCAGCTCACGGCTGAGCAGCCCAATTCTCTCGTGATCGACGCGGGGGATATCTCCGAGGGGAACCCGATCGGCGACATGAACGGCAACGGCGCCATGACGCAGTTCTATACCATGCTCTCGGCAAAACTTCAGAAACAGCGCGGTCGCGGCATGGATGCGGTGGTCGTCGGCAATCACGACGTCCGAGACGCGTCTTACATTAGTAACATGGTCGCTCTCCAAAATTCGGGGGTGCCGGTGATTTCCGTGAACGTCAGGGACGTGATGACGCACCAGCCCTTCTTCCCCCCGTACAACATCGTAACCATCGGCGGCACGAAGGTCGGCATTCTCGGGTATACCACCTCCGAATCCGAGGTGGGGGCCTCGCTGTCCAACACGCTTGAGGTAGACGCCTGCGATTGGAGCAGCACCGACGCCACCAAGATCCATCTGGCCGACTACGTGAACGAACTGCGCAATAATCAGGGGTGTAATATTGTGATTCTCGCCGCTCACATAGGCCACAGCGCGCTCGTCGATCCGGCAGCGCCGCTGCTCGTCGATGACGGCGCGGCAAAGCTTCCGGAAGCGGTCGTGACCGGGCACTGGCACAGCTGGGCCGACACCGTGTGGCAGCCGTCAATGCTCAACTACAAGACGATCTTCACGGAGTCGGCCAGCTATATGAAGTACATCGGCGAGCTGCGATTGACCGACACGGGCAGCTACGCCGGATCGGCCCAGCATGTGATTCGAGACGCCGATCTTACCCCCGATCCTGATACGCAGACCCTGATCGAAGGCCTGACCGCGCAATACAATACTGCGCATCCCGGTCACCCGGTCGACGAAGTGATCGGCTACACTGCGGACAACCTGATGCTGGATAACACCATGAAATGGTGGTCGGCCGACGAGTATCCCTGGAGCGGCAACAACACCGCCGGCCAGTGGATCTGCGACGCCATGCAATGGAAGGCTGAGCAGCTATTCGGCCAGTGTGACCTCGCCATGGAGGCGGGGGGCGGCGTGCGCGCCGATATTCCTGCCGGCCCGGTGACCTATATGCAGATCTACGAAACGTTCCCCTGGAACGACGATACGTTCACCCGGGTCAACATGACCGGCCAGGAGATCATCAATTTCCTGAAAGCAACCACCATGGATGCCGGGTTCTCAAGCGCTTTGGACGTGACTGCTTTTGACGGCATCCCGACCTCGGTCAAGTTCAACGGCCAGCCTATCGACCTGAACCACACCTATACGGTGGCCATCAATAACTACATGTACGCTCATCCACCAACCGGCTGGACCTGGTCGGACACGGCCCCGCTTTCCTCAAGCGTCCTCTGCCGCGACGGCATTGTGGACTACATGCGGCAGTTCACCGCCGGCAACCCCTACCGTGTCGGCGGTCCGCGCTACCATCTGAACACCGAGTTCTCCGGCGGATACCGCGCCGTGGTCACGATGATGAACGACAACGATACCAAACCGGTTTATGAGTACGCATTCATCCGCCTCCTCAGCGCCACCCCGGAGACCCTGGCGCGCCGCGGAAGCAATCAGGTTCCTGCCGACCTCGTCAATGAAGACGGCACCATAAACGCCGCCAACCGCCTGGCCGAGCAGGAGCTTTACCGCAGCTACCTCGGGTTCAAGACCGGCGCCCTCAGGCCGGGTGACATCATCGAGACCTGGGGAAAGGGGAGCTTCTACGGCGGCAATCCCGAATTCGTGGACCAGGAGGGGATCTATGCCGACGGCGTCGAGTTCAGGATCGCAGGCCACGACGAAAGCCTCGCTAAGCCTGCCTTCCTGTCGTCCATCGGCGCGTTCTGGAATGACTCTTACAAGAACCACTATGTGCAGTTCCTGGCGAAAAAGGCGGGACCGGGCACGGTGACCGATCAGAACGGGCAGACTCTTTCGATCATGGACGTGACCGGCTATGCCGCAAAGACCCTCCCGGGGAACGTGGGCGACACGCTCCTCATCTCGGGCGTGCCCACCATGGAGAGCTACGGGCTGCGCTTCCGCTGCGACAGCGCCGCGACCACCACAGCTCAGCTGCCGTCGGTCTCCGCTGTTTCGTCCCGCCTCGATCCGATACCGGCCGGGACGACCGGATCGTCTCTTACCCTGAGCGCCACCGCCTCCGTCACCAATGGAACGTACTACCTCGCACCGGTCGCCGACGCACAGGTGGCCAGCGGCAAACCGACAACGAACTACAACACAACCAACCTCTACATACAGAGCAGCAGCATGAATTCCTATGGGAACGAGCGGGCCTGGCTGAAATTCGACCTCTCCGGCATCCCGAGCGGAGCAACGATATCCGGCGCTTCCCTTCAGCTCTGGGACTGGAAGGCCACGGGAGCGGCACTGCCGGCCGAGGTGCGGGGCGGCAGCGATGACACCTGGACGGAGACCGGCATCACCTGGAACACCCAGCCGGCTTTAGGCGCTGCGGCGCTCGATACGCAGACCCTTGCGGCAGCCACCGCCAACCTTTGGTACAACTGGAACGTCACCCCCTTCGTCCAGGGGAAATGGGCCGCCAACAAACTGGTCTCGCTCGTCGTCAAACCGGTCACCGAGGGGGCGGCTGACGCAACGGCGCCGAGCTACGGGTTCGACTCAAAGGAGTATGGGAGCAACGCTCCGGTGCTCCAGGTGACGATGCAATCGGGCGGAACGTCGGTCACGCAGGTGCAGTTCTTCTACCGCTATTCAACGGACAACGCATCCTGGGGCGCGTGGACACCGGTCTCCACTGCCACGGCAGCTCCGTACACGGCGGCCTTCGGCTTCCCGCAAGGCTCGGGCTACTACGAGTTCTACAGCTTAGCCACGGACAGCAACAACAATGTCGAACCCGCTCCGGCCGCGGCCCCGGCAGCAACGCACTATACCGACACTCCCGCCTATTACCCGATCGTCTCGCTCGAAGGGGTGTATCAGAAATTCGATGCTTCGCCGAAGCAGGTCACCGTCTTCACCATTCCGGACGGCATTCCGGTAAGCGTGACCTACAACGGAGACTCCGCCGGGCCGATCTCGGCCGGGACGTATGCGGTAGAGGCAAAGGCAGCTCAGACCGGGAATACGGTACTGGCCAGCGGCACCCTGACCGTTGCCAAAGCGGAGGCCACTGTTCTCTTCGGGAGCATGGACTTTAGCTATAATGGCGCGCCCAGGAGCGTCACGGTCGCGACCGACCCGGCAGGGCTTCCCATCACGGTAACCTACAACGGTTCAACGACCGCTCCTGTCGCTCCGGGTACGTACTCGGTCGCAGCCTTCATAAACGATGTCGACTATCATGGAAGCGCATCCAGTACCATGACCATCAACTCGCCCGTCGATGTATCTTCGCAGTTCAGCGTGACCACCACAGGGTTCAGCTACAGCCGCGCGGCACGGGTGTCCACGGGCACCATGACCGTCACCAATATCAGTTCATCGACCGTGTCCGTCCCGCTGAACGTGGTGCTGAACAACCTGACCTCCGGTGTCATACTGGCAAACGGAGCCGGCATGTACAACGGTTTTCCGTACATCGGCACGACCGGCCAGTCGCTAGCCCCCGGGCAGTCGATCAGCATCCCGCTTCAGTTCAGCAACCCGTCGAACGTGAGAATCAACTTTGCGCCCGTTGTTTACCAGCGATTCTGACAGAAGAGGCATGGCGTATGCGTAAAGATCGTCGGTCGTCGCGTCTGCGTTTATTAAAGTGGCAGACGCGACATTTTTACCTGGCTGTAACAGAAAAGAAATTTAATTTTAATAATATTGTAATAAAAGAGGACTAGCATCAGGTTCTAAAAAACTGTAGAGGTCGATAAATGACAACAAGAGCGGATATGCAGCCGCTGAAGACGGTCATCATGAGATGCATGAAGCTTATTCCATTCTCTATTCTGACGCTCCTCGTGAGCCTGTTCCTACTGCCACTCGCCGGATTTGCGGCTCAGGACAGCCCTGCAGTGAACGAGCTGAAACAGAAGGCCCAGCACGCGTATATCAACGGCCGCTATGCCGAGGCCGCAGCCTTCAACCTGGAGATCGCCGGGAAGCATCCTGAAAGCGAGGCTCGCCGCTATGCCGTACAGATGCTGGGTACCCTGTATGAAAACAACCTAGTGGATATAAAGAAGGCCATTAAGTGGGACCGGGAATTCCTGAAGAAATATGCCGACCCCCGTCAGGTTTTTTTTTATAAGGAGAAACTGGTCTCTCTGGAAAAGCTGGGGAGCCAAGAGGAGGCTTTCAAGACCTATCAATCCATTCGGTCCGGTGATCAGGGCGATGAAATCATGGTGAAGAAGTTCGAGGAGTTGCTGCAGGAACACCCCGACTTTATTTTAAAGGACAAAGTACTGAGTGAATTGGGATTTGCCTATGACCGCCTGGACAATGACAGGCAAAGTTATCTTGCTTTTCAGGCCCTTGCCGGGAACGGCAAAAAAAAACTATCCACGAGCGACCAGCTTGCCTACGAAACGGCCAGCCGCCACTGGAAAGAGACAACGGCCTGGGCATGGGTTGCGTGGGCAGTCATCGTCATGCTCTGGGCCGCGGTCCTGCTGATGAAGCCCTGGAAGCGGCTTACCTGGAAATCGATCAGAATGTTTCTGATCTGGCCTGTTTTATGGCTGCTGCTGAACGCGGTCAGGATGCCGACCTTCTATTCCCTGGAGACCGGGGGCTATCCGATCGTCATACCTGATACGGTGGTCTATATGCTGGCAGGACTCAACCTGACGGTCCTTTTCTGGCTGCTGCTTTTGACCAGGGGGGAGTGCTGGCAGACCCGGCCCCGGGCACTGCGCTGGCTCAGCCCTGTCCTCACGCTGCTGATGACTGCGGCGTTCCTCTACCTGTTCTTTATATACCAGCCGAATGGACCTGAGATCATAGACGTTTTTGCCGAGACGTTCCATTACAAGTTGGGGCTTCTGTGACGGACCAAGGGACGAATGATGAGCGGAGAACGAGGTAAATGACCCGCCGAGCTGCCTGCAACAGAGAGAGAATCAAAGAAGGAAGGCGTGGAAAATGAAAGGACGAATCCTGAAGATCAAGACCGGATACAATCCGAACTCAAGCAGTATCGGCGTGGATATGGTGGTCTTCTTCACTGCTGGAGCGGCCATGACGGTCCTTTTCAACACGATGGCCGCGATTATCTGTTCGGCGAAGGCCAAGGAACGCGCGGTGCCTGAAGAGTCGCATGAACCCACCCCCGCTTCGTAGGCAAGAGCAGCAAGGATGAGTGACTTTTTCTGCCATGTCCTCGCCTGGTTCTTGCGATGCGGAACCGGCCTCCGGGCCTGCCGGCTCGTCTGCCTGTCGGTGGGAATGGGATGCCTGCTGTGGGGCGTCAGAGTTTCGGCCGGGGACCTGACCGGACAGAATACGTCGGCCGGCATCGTCACGCTACCCATGGTGACGGTGCAGGAGAAGGCCCTGGACAACGCCCGGGCCCAGATTTCCCCCAGTCTCGGGGCCACCACGTATACGCTTGACAGCGAGAAGATCGATTCCCAATCACAGGGGGAATTCGCATCTTTCGACCAGACATTCTATCGCTTTCCCGGCGTGGCGCAGGACGAACTCGACAAGCGCCTTCACGTGCGGGGCGAGGAGGCCAACCTGCAATATCGCATCAATGGTCTGCTTCTTCCGGATGGGCTTTCCGGGTTCAGCCAGGAACTTTCCACAACATTCCTCGACTCCGTATCGCTCATTACCGGCATACTGCCCGCCCAGTACGGTAACCGCACCGCGGGGATCGTCGACATTCAGACGAAGAGCGGCCGGAACCTGCATGGCGGCACTGTTTCGGTATACGGCGGCGATTACAATACTTTCATGCCGATAGTCGAATACGGTGGCAGCAGCGGCCCGTTCTCCGGGTACGGGATGGTCAGCTACCTGCACAGCAGCCTCGGCATGGCCAATCCCGCTCCTACTTACCGGCCGACACACGATGATACGAATCAATACAAGGGGTTCGGCAACTTTTCGTATCTGATTGACGACACAAGCCGGCTGACATTGATACTAAGCGGCGCATACGGCACTTTTGAGATCCCCACGATAGCCGGTCAGGAGCCGCAATTCCCCTATGGGCCGATTACCACATTCGATTCCTCCAAACTGAATGAGAACCAGTACGAGCAGGCATACTACGAAATCCTGGGATACCAGAAGATCCTGGGGAACATCGACCTGCAACTGACCCAATCGATGCGTTTTAGCGATGTTTCCTTCAAGCCAGACCCGGTGGGTGACGTGATCTTCAACGGGATCGCTTCGGATACCGACCATCAGCTCATCTCCAACAATCTGCAATGCGACGTCAGTGACCGCATCAACGACCGGCATACCGTGCGGGGCGGTTTCTCGTTAAGTGTGCAGCACGCGGCGGTAAACACCACGAATACGGTGCTGCCCGTCACGGTGAACGGCTTCGGGGACCCATTCCAGATTGTCGATAACTATGAGAAAACGGCCGGGCTGTATGGTGCGTACCTGCAGGATGAATGGCGCATCACTCAGGAACTGACGGTCAACTACGGTTTGAGGGCTGATTTATGGGACGCCTACATCACTGAATCGCAACTCAGTCCGCGCGTCAATTTCGTCTACAAGCCGGTATCGCCCACGACCCTGCACGCGGGCTACGGCCGCTATTTCACGCCCCCTCCCCTGGAATTCATCCAGGCCGGCGACGTGGCGAAATTCGACGGCACGACAAACGCCGTGGACCCGTCCTTGGAGGTTACCGCGGCGATCCCGGTGAAAAGTGAGCGTTATCATTACTTTGATATTGGCGTCAATCAGGACATCACGCCCGATCTCCACGTCGGAGTGGATGCCTACTACAAGATAAAGAAAAATGTGCTCGACGAGGGGCAGTTCGGTCCGGCAATGATCTTTTCGCCCTATAACGGAGATAAAGCCCTCGTCCGAGGCGTCGAGGTGACCGCTTCCTACGAAAAAGGCGGTTTTGCTCTTTGGGGCAATGCCGCGCGGAGCCAGGCCACGGCGAAAGGCCTGACATCCGGGCAATGGCAGTTCAGTCCGGAGGAAGTCGCTTATATGCAAAGCAACTGGTACCATCTCGATCACGACCAGGATTGGACTGCATCGGCCGGAGGGTCCTATAAGTGGGGCAGTACCAAGGTGTATGCCGATGCACTTTACGGCAGCGGACTCTACAGCGGCTTCGCCAACGAAACTGAACTTCCGGGCTATACAACGTTCAACGTGGGCATGACTCACATCTTTAAACTGAGCCCCGGCAATGATCTTAAATGCAGGCTTGATGTGACCAACGTAACGGATCTTAAGTATGAAATCCGGGACGGGGACGGGATTGGGGTGTTTGCGCCCCAGTATCTGCCCCGGCGCGCAATTTATGTGGGGATCTCAAAAAACATCTAGCGGTCTGTGTCCACGCAAAGGCGTGTTGAAAGCGGATGACCTTTGGAGTTTTCAACTCGGCAGCGGTCGCTGATTTTATGCACTGAAGGCGGGAGCCGCGCTCCGTCAAGCTCTCTATGACACTGGTGTTTTAAGAATCTGCACCGGGACCGGATAGATGAAAAGCCAATTTTGGGGGCGCTCGTGATCCCATCCACCTATGCCGCCATTATTGATGATTTTGCTGAAAAGTTCGCGGGGGAGTGTGAAAAAAAATGGAATGGCTCAGGGTCACTATAGATTATGGAATCATTGGGTTAATGGTGCTTCTCAGTGTTATTGCCGTCGCAATAGCTATTGAAAGGCATATGGTATTCAAGAAGGTGAAAATAGGCCAGTACCGCGATATCAAGAGCCTGGAACTAGTGCTTACCGAGAAGCTTCACTTTATTGCAACCATAGGAAGCAATGCTCCCTACGTCGGGCTGCTCGGCACGGTGCTTGGCATCATGCTCACCTTTTATACCATGGGGAAAGAGGGACTCATGGATTCCGGGAAGATCATGGTTGGTCTTTCCGTAGCCCTGAAGGCCACCGCAGCGGGCCTGCTTGTCGCCATCCCCTCCGTCGTGCTTTATAACCTTCTGGTGAGAAGGGCAAAAGTCCTTATGATGCAATGGGAGATACAAAATGGACGAGAAAGAGTTTGATTACATCAATGTCATTCCGCTTGTTGATGTAATGCTTGTGCTTCTCACCATCGTGCTGACGACGTCCACTTTTATCGCAACGGGTGCGCTGCCGGTCGCCCTTCCCAAGGCAGCGAAGAGCCTGGCGGAGACCGTAAAAACGCTGTCCATCGAGATCGACGTCAGCGGGAACATATATCTGAACTCTCAACAGGTCTCCCTGGAGCGGTTAAAAGATTCGCTGAAAGCGAGGCAGAAAGATACGCCGATTCTCATCAGGGCCGACAGAAACAGCCATCTCCAGGCCTTTGTTGACGTTCTCGATGTCGTAAAGAACCTTGATTTCAAAAGGGCCAGTTTGCAGACAGAAGAGATAAAATGAACCATCAACTCACCGGCCTAAAACTTTCTTTATTTATTCATGCTGCAATGTTCGCGCTCATATTCGGCGTCAGTCAATTGTACGCGATTCCGGGTAGGCCCGTTGCCATCGAGATCGGCATTCTTACCGGGGGGGCGGATGGCGCAAAAAACAACTCGCAGGGAAAAGTCGTTCCTCAATTAGCAAGACCGGAGAATAGAAATAAAGTTGCGACACCGGTGGTACTACAGAAAGAAGCGCGCGCTGAGGCAGCCTTGGCGGAGAAGCCAACATTGAAGCCGGAAGGAGAAACATCCGCGCCGGAGTTACATAAGAAAGAAGCGTCCGCTGAGTCAGCCGCAGCGGAAAAACCGGTATTGGGGCGGGAAGGAGAAACATCCGGTCAGAAAACAGCAAATGAACCATTCATTGCAGGCGAGGCCGTGTCTGGCAGCAATGCCTCGGCAGTGGTCGGACCCCTCTTTAACGCCGCTTATCTCAATAATCCAAAGCCTCTGTATCCGCCAGTCGCCCGACGAATGAAGGTGGAGGGAACGGTCGTCGTACAGGTGCTCGTAAATTCCAATGGAAAGCCGGAAAACGTTCGCCTTGAGAAAAGCTCGGGGTCGTCAATGCTGGACCAAGCCGCTTTGACGGCGGTGCAAAACTGGTCGTTCGTGCCCGCCCGGGAAGGGAACAAAATCATATCAGCCTGGGTCGACATACCGCTTCGTTTTCGGCTTCTTGATTGAAGCCTTTGACAATAAGACCCTCAGTGATCAACAAATGGTCTGTTCCATTGCTTTATCGTAATGATAGCCACTGAAGCGCCCGTACTCGGTCACGGGAAGGAGAAGGTATGAGCAGTGTGAAGCATCGGTTTGAGTCGTTTGGAGGGATACTGGCCCTGGAAAATCCCCCGACGCTGGTGCATGTGGACCGGGACTTCATGCAAGGACTGGGTTATGGTCACAGTCCGCTATGGGAAGGGCCGGAAACCCGTGTTCTCTCCGCCCCCCTGGAAGTGCATTTTTCGGTCACGAACGCCTGTTCCCAGCAGTGCAATCACTGCTACATGGATTCGGGAACAAGGGATGCAGGAGAGCTGTCGGCTGAAAGTTTCCGCAAAGCAGTCGACCTGCTGGCCGGGATGGGCGTGTTCCATATGGCCCTGGGTGGTGGAGAAGCGCTGGAGCGACTCGATTTTTTTGAACTGGCTTCCTACGTGCGCTCCCGCGGCATTGTCCCCAACCTGACTACCAACGGGGTCTTGATGACCAGAGAAAGCGCTGCAAATTGCCGGATGTTCGGCCAGGTAAATGTCAGCATCGATGGCACAGCGAGTTTCGAGAAAGCAAGCCGGAACCCTCTTGCTCTTACAGCGGCAATGCAAGGCGTGGATATGCTTCTTGAGGCGGGTGTCAAGGTCGGTGTGAATTGCGTCGTGACCCGCCGGAATTTAGATCAACTGGCTGATGTGTTCGCCTTTGCCGAAGAGCGGGGCCTTTCTGATGTGGAGCTCCTTCGCTTAAAGCCCTCGGGTCGGGGAAAGTTGGACTATTTCGAAAGACGATTAACGCCGGCCCAGAACCGGGGGTTCCATCCAATGATCAAAGGCCTCTCCCTGCAATTCGGAATCCCGGCGAAGATCGACTGCTCTTTCGTCCCGATGTTCTGCTGGCACCGGCCGGACAAAGCGATGATGGAGCAGTTCTCGGTTTACGGCTGCGAGGCCGGCAACGTCCTGCTGGGAGTCCGCTCAGACGGCAGGTTTGCAGGCTGCTCCTTTTTAACGAACGAGGACAGCATTCTTGAATTGCCCCGGCTCTGGAGCGGTTCGGAACATCTCACGCGCCTGCGTACCTGGGTCGACCGGGCCCCGGAGCCCTGTCGCTCGTGTGACTATCTCGAGATCTGCAAGGGAGGGTGCCGCGCCGTGGCCGGGTTTGTCTCCGGCGACAGATTCGCTCCCGACCCGGAGTGCCCTTTCGTTGGCGCGGTGAAGTGAATTTATCATAGAGGGGACTTTCATGAAACTACCGACAAAGGAGAATGAAAAATGGCCAACCAATTTCTGACAGCGTTCCTGTTTACGACAGCTTATGCAGTCATTCGGTATGCCGGGTTCGGTCATGTTTCCCTGATTCACGTACCCGTCTATATCATGAACAAATCTATCTCCATGACAGCTGTGGAGGCCCTGTTTATGGCGGCCCTCGGCCTCATGCGCTCGGAGAAGGACGCGGTCCGTTTCTGGACTGATGCATGCTCACAGTTAGTATTCGTCCACATCTTATTGTCGCTCGGCATTCTTACGAAGGGATATTTCGCAAGTTACTTTGAGGGTGACAAGATGAGCCTGACAGGTGAAGTAGTGCTGCTCATGGGAGCGTTGGCCGCCTATTGTTTCTGGCGCCTGAAGGCAGCCGCAATAAAGCCGGCCCTTCAGCGGACGCTGACTCTCCTTGCGTGTACCCTCGTGGCGGTCCACCTTTTTGCCATGGGCTTCGACGGCTGGCTGCATGTCGAAAAGTGGAACGGAGGCATGCCGCCCATCACCCTGCTGAGCTTTCTTCTCGTGATATCCAGCCTGACAGTGTACCTGCGGGCCAAAGAGAGGCACGTTTCCCCAACATCCGAGGAAGGGCGTGTCCTTCCCTCCGAAGTAGACGCGTAGGTTGTAAGAGCAGGATCATCATCTGACCGCAGCGTTCACGGAGAGAGTAACTTCATCGGCATTCTAAATTTTTATCAAAGTATCCGTGTACCATGCGGCAGCCGTTATCCAGGGGGAATGTATATGCATGTGCTATTGAGAAAAATATTTTTATCCGGTGCGGCGGTATTGTTCCTTTTTACATTCGCTTCCGCCCATAACCTGCCTATGGGGGGCTCGAGATGGTGTTTTGGCAAAGACAAAATTGTTGCCAACATAGATCTCAGCCCGTCTCTGCTGGCAGAAATAAAAGAAATCAAGGCAGGACATTACGATCTTGATTCAAGTTCCGACGAGCAGCTGCAGCAGATCGCAACGGATATCCTGCAACCTTATATAAACAAGAGGCTTTCCCTATCTGTCGGTAGCAAGACCTATCCGGTAAAGGTTACGAGGATGGTCAGAAGCGGAAATATTTATACAATCTGGCTCACCATAGAAAATATCAGTTTCAATGACCCGGTAAACCAGGTCAGGATCGGCTACACCTTACTGTTCGAAGAAACGAACAACACGCATGTGAACCTCGCCTATGGATACTTGTCCGATGCCACGGGAGATGCCCTGCAAAGCGTATTTGATTTCACTCCACCCGCATTCCAGACCACGATTGATTTCAAAGCTCCCGTCTGGGAAGTGACCATCCCTGGCACAATCACCAACTTCGGTTCGAATGATCGTTCAGACGCGAAGAATATCTCCGTACATCAAAAAGACATAGCAACCGGCGCATCCGCGTCACGAAAAGCTTCAGTAACGCCTGCACGCGCACAAGGCGGGCGGAGTCCGGATAATAACGGAACCGTTCTACGTCAGGCCATCGATGGAAAAGGCAAAAAGGAGTCAGGGGGTCCGGCAAGTTCCGGAAGGAAGAGAGTATGGGTCAGCATCGGCCAATTCGTACTGCTCGGCATCGAGCATATTCTGACCGGTTATGACCACATCGCGTTTCTCCTGGCCCTGATTGTCATCGGACTGTCGATCAGGGAAGTTTTGAAGATCATCACGGCTTTTACCGTTGCGCACAGCATCACGCTGCTGCTCGCGGCGCTGCAAATAGTCAGCCTAAATGCCAGGCTAGTTGAGTCGGTCATCGCTTTTTCCATTTGCTATGTCGCGCTCGAAAACCTGTTTAAGAATAAAGCCGATTACCGCTGGCTGATTACCTTTGGATTCGGACTCGTGCATGGATTCGGCTTCGCTAGCGTGTTGCAGGAGCTGATAGCCGGGAAAGCGAACCTGCTCGTCTCGGTGGTCTCCTTTAATATTGGCGTGGAGCTCGGACAGGTTATGATATTCCTCGTCATGCTGCCTGTATTATCTTTTCTGAAAAATAAGATTGAATTCAGAAAAGTCACGACCGCCACGTCCCTGGCTATTTTTCTTCTGGGTTTTACCTGGCTTATCGAACGGGGATTTAATATGAAATTTCTGCCGATATAAGAACAGCATGGGCCCGATAACCGCTTCGGCCTTGTCAGCAACATCATGGCCATGGAAAAATGAAGGCCAGATAAAAGCTAATAAGGGTTTTAACCTGAATGTAACGCGGTCATCATCATTTCGTAATACGCTTCCAGCATAATAGTGTCAAACGGTTCGAGGAATAGGGTCTGGTTCAGTGTTATACACGGCATGCTCTGTATCTTCTGCTGTGACGATGAGTATCTGAAGCGTTACGTTTAGTCCGCAGGTGTAAAAAAAAGGAGAAGGAGATATCATCATGTCATGCAGGTCATCCATGATTAGGAGAGCATGCCTGTTCATGATAGCTGCGCTCGCCGTGGCCGCTCTGTTAGCAGGATTCGCAGCCGAGCCGTGCCGTGCATTAGAAACGGGGGGACCAGAACAGACACCGGCCGCTGCCGGGGACAGCTCCTCAGAGAAGTCGAGAGCCGCTGCAGACTCGTTCAAACAGGACTTTCCGAGCGTCAATTTCAGCAGGGTCCTGGAATCCGGGATCGAGGGGCTCTACGAAGTAATCTCGGGAACGAATATCGTGTATTACGCTCCAGCTGCCCACAAAGTCATTGCAGGTGATTTGTTCGATGCCGGCGGTTTGAACGTAACCGCTGAAAAGCGCGAGACATTGCGCGCGTTGCAAGAGGCGGAAACCGCGAAGCTGATCGACATCCTGCCTCTGGACAAAGCCATCAAGATCGGACACGGGAGAAACGTCGTCGTCGAATTCACCGATATCGATTGCCCCTATTGCCGGAAAGTGGAGGAGTTCTTCAAGAACCGGAATGACATCACCCGATATGTCTTTCTGCTGCCGCTTGACCAGATTCACCCGAGGTCTGCGGCGAAATCCAGGGAGGTGCTCTGCGCAAAGGACCCGGCCATGGCCTACGCAACCGCTATGGACGGCGGATTCGACAAGGCGGCGCTGAAAGGCTGTGGCAGCAGGGATAAGGACATCGAAAAGGTTCTTTCCCAATACAAGGCGGTTGCCGGAACCATGGGAGTGGAAGGAACCCCAATTATGTGGGTCAACAAGAAACAGGTGACCGGTGCCGATACCAAGAAGATAGAGGACTTTCTCGCATCGAAAACGACAGGGACGGCGGCTTCTTCAGGGTCATGAGGGTCCCGAGCGGGTGAGGCAGTTGGAAACGGCCGGCCGTTCGCGGAAAGCGGACGGAACGTTCCCAGGAGTGAATGATGGAAGAAAAAATCAGAAAAGCAGCGGTTCGGCGCTACATTCTGCAGGGGGAATCGCCGAAGACAATCTATATTAGCCTCAATCGATCGAAGCAATGGTTTTATAAGTGGCTGAGGCGCTATCAGTCCCGGGGAAAGGGCTGGCACCAAGACAGGGATGTCTCGGTAAACCGGTAACCAATATCCATCGTCTCCTTGAACGGCACGAGCGAAAGTCGAATCGTCTGTTCCTTTTATCAGAAACCGCGGGCTTTAGCTGAGCATATTTCATTGAAGTAATCTTTAGACGACTATCATTCATAATTAACAGGAGATAGCTGCATATGCAGAGGATGATTGCATCTCTCATCGTTCTATTTTCCATGTCGGTTGTTCTCGCCGCCTGCGGCGGAGGGGATGGTAGCAGTGTAAATGTAGGCTATTCAATTAGCGGAACAGTCTCGGGTCTGTCCGGCACAGGACTTGTGCTACAGGTCAATAGCGGGGATAATCTTGCTGTCTCCACAAACGGCACGTTCACGTTCGCTTCGAAGGTCGCTGACGAAGGTCGTTACGAAGTCGAGGTCAAATCACAGCCGAAGAACCCCAGCCAGCTTTGTCTGGTGACACAAGGCAGCGGGACCGTTTCAGGCGCAGACGTTTCAAACGTAACCGTTGACTGTCACATGTCCATTCCACGCATCATTTGGAGAGTTGCAGCATCAACAGTGTCTTACAATACGCCATCAGTGAGGACGGCAGTTTCACGCCTATGACGACTGCAGCCGTGGAGCCGCCAAAGGCAGCCCTGCGCAAAGAGGAGGGAATATGCAGAACCAGATAACACCGCGGACGAACCGGCAATTCTACGATAAAAATAATGATCAGCATGTCCATGCAATTGACAGACTGGCCTATGAGCTCGGGATTCCCGCAGAAGAAGTCAATCGGTCCTATCGGGAGATACTGGACGAGCTGAAAAAGGATGCCAAGGTGAAGGCGTTTTTGCCTATCCTGGCGAGCAAGGGAGTAAAAGCGCGGTTGCAGCAAAAGTGAACTGCAACCATCCTAACGAGCAGCCATCACTCACTGCTGTAGATACCTCGTCGACGGTGGTATCAGCCAAACTATCAAATGGCGGAGCGCACGCGGCGGATCCTGGGGCTGGAAATTCTTTTTGCTTTATTTCTTCTTAAGTGCTTTTTTGCGCGGCCTGGGGCGGGTCTTGGCACGTACTTCACTGCTTTTGCCTTCAAGTATCCCGACCTGCGCTTCAAGGTCCTGGATCCGGGCCATGATCTCCTTCACTCCTGTGTCGAGAGCGGGGTTTTTGGCCCTGGCACCGCTCAGGAGCACATACGTCTTTGCGCCGAGGTCGGTGATCGCTTCGTGGATCCTCGCTTTGATTCTTAATACGTTGTATTGTCGTTTCCCTTCTTCCGTGAGTTCCCCGGCCTTCTTCTGTACCTCGAAGGCGCCTTGCTTCACGACGGCCATGCTTTTCTCCAGCCCCTCCTGCAGGTCTTTCTTTATCGCGTCCCAGTTGAAGCTCTCCAGATAGCCCATACGACCTCCTGTTGGCTTAAAATGCTCATTCTTACGATGCCACCATTTTAGCATAGTGGACCCGATTTGGGTGATGAAAGCACAGACACCATTTTAATCAAATGTTCATGGAAAAGTAATGATCATGTAATATTCATGCGATATTGTGTTAGCATGTCAAGAGCTTATAAAGTCGACCTGCATGTCCATTCTAGCTATTCGAACAAGCCCACCAGTTGGACCCTGCGCAAGTTCAATTGCCCCGAAAGCTATACGAGGCCCGATTTCATTTACCACAGTGCCCTGAAAAAAGGCATGGATTACGTCACCATCAGTGATCACAACTCGATCAACGGCGCCCTTGAGATCGCTCACCTTCCCGGAACCTTCATCAGCACCGAAGTAACGACCATTGTCCCTGACAACGGTTGCAAACTGCACGTCGTGACGCTCGATATTACCGAGAGCATGTTCGGCGACATCATGCACCTCCGGAACAATATCTATGAGCTCGTCGGGTATCTTCAGAAGAACAACATTGCCCACTTTCTCGCCCATCTTCTGTATGACATGAACGGGCGGCTTACCCTTGAAACGATCGAAAAGACACTTCTCCTGTTCGATACCTTTGAGGTGAAAAACGGTTCGCGGTCGGGAAGGTACAACAGACTTATCAGCGACCTGGTAACCTCCCTTACCCCTCAACAGTTGGAACGTCTGGCTGTCAAGCATGGCATCAATCCCGTGGGCAGGGAACCGTGGATAAAGGCTGTTGTCGGCGGGTCCGATGATCATAGCGGTTTCTTTATCGGCAGGGCATATACATCCTCCCTGCAGGGTGCGACGCTCAAGGACTTCATAAACTCCATCCGCGAACGAAGCGTCTGGGCGGATGGCGAAGACGGCGATGCGCTCACCTTGTCGCACAGCATCTACGGCATCGGATACCGGTTCTTCAAGGAAAAGATCGAACCTCGGCAGAAAAACCAGTTCCCCTTTATCAGCGCCCTTTTGAACCGGGTGTTCGGGGCCAATAGCGATAAATCATCCCTGTTCGACAAGATCAATCTCTTTATCAAAAAGAACATCCCCGAGGTATATGACGGACACGATGGAAAATCGTTAGAACAGATCCTCGACCGGGAAGCGAAGAGGCTTCTCAACGATACGAGGTTTCTCCAGACCATCAGTTCGGAAGATGTCAACAGAAAGGTCTTTGCCGTGACGAGCTATCTCGTCAACAGGCTGCTTTTTATCTATACCGAGCGTCTCACCAGGGAATATCCGGCCATAAACATCCTGGAGCTCGCGAATTCTCTCGGGACCATCGGGCTCGTTCACTTTCTGGCCTCGCCCTATTACGTCGCATACCACCACCAGCACAGAAGCAAGGCCCTGGTACGGGCGCTTACGACGCGGTTCGCTCTGCCTGCAAGCAACAACGGCCGCCAGAAGATCGCCCTCTTCACCGATACCCTGCATGAGATTAACGGGGTTGCTATCACCATCAAGCGCCTCATCGAAACGGCGAAAGCACGGGAAATAGAACTCGTGGTCATTACCGCAAGCGAGCGGGATACCGGTTTCAGCAATGGCGTAATGAACTTCAAGTCGATCGGGGAATTTTCCCTTCCCGAGTACCCCGATTTGAAGCTCCATTTCCCCCCGGTACTCGACATCATCGACTATTTCGATCGCCAGGGCTTTACGAGAATCCACTCAAGCACGCCCGGTACGATGGGACTTCTTTCCCTGTTCATCGCCAAGCTCATGGACATTCCGGTCTCCGGCACCTATCATACCGACATTCCCCAATACGTGAAGAGCCTGACCGGCGATACCTTTCTCGAGGATGCCGCCTGGAATTACATGATATGGTTCTACAACGCAATGGACGAGGTGATGGTGCCATCCTCAAGCACGCGCACGCAGCTCATCGAGAAAGGGCTCGCTTCCGGCAAAGTGAAGCCGCTGCCGCGATGGGTCGATTCGGATGCGTTTTCGCCGGGGAAAAGAGACCCCAATCTCTGGCTCCGTTACGGGCTGGACGGCGCGATCAAGTTCCTGTACGTTGGCCGGCTGTCCAGGGAAAAGAATTTGGAACTCCTCGCGAATGCGTTCCTTTCCCTGGCAGACTCCGGCGACCCGGGCAATCTTGTTCTGGTCGGCGATGGCCCGTATCGGAAGGAGCTCGAGGACAAGCTGAAGGGATATCCCGTCCTGTTTACGGGGTTTCTGTCCGGCGAGGAGCTTTCCCGGGCCTATGCCTCCGCCGATGTTTTTGTCTTCCCGAGCACCACGGACACCTTCGGCAACGTTGTCCTTGAGGCGCAGGCGTCGGGCCTTCCGGTCATCGTTTCCGACCAGGGCGGACCGAAGGAGCTGCTCGATGACGGCAAAACCGGTTTCATTATCAAAGGCGACAACACGGCTGCGCTGGTCGACGCTATGCGCCGCTTCATAACGGACAGCCATGCTGCTTCCATCATGGGAAGTCATGCAAGAGAGTTCATCGAATCCAATAGTCCCCAGGCAAACGAGGTATACTCGACCATACTTCATCATGACCTCCAGGAGGTTTCACCGTGATCACCGGGAAAGGACCCGCAGCCAACGTGCTGAAGAGGGCAGATCGAACAGCATCATTTACCGCGTTCTTTCCGCTCCTGAAAGGCCGGGGGCCGGGGCAGCTCGTTCTTCAATATACCGATGCATGCAATGCCCGCTGCCCGCAGTGCTCCATGCGGGTAACGGAGCTTTTCAGGCGGTCAAAGCTGGACCGCGATTCCGCGAAGCGGATCATCGATGCCGCCGCACAGCGAGGGGTCAAAGCGCTCTCCTTCACCGGCGGAGAGCCCCTGCTCTACCTTGACGAGATCGTCGACTTGCTGAAGCATGCCAAGGCCGCGGGGATCAAGTTCACGAGGACCGGCACCAATGGGTACCTCTTTGCCAACCCCGATAGACCCGATTACCTGAACCGGGTAACAGAAACTGTGGAGAAGCTTGCGGAGAGCGGCCTGTATACGTTCTGGATCAGCATTGACTCCGCGGAACCCGGCGTCCATGAGCAGATGAGAGGCCTGCCCGGGGTAATAGACGGCATTGAGATGGCGCTCCCGATCTTTCACTCCCACGGGATGTACCCTTCAGCAAACCTCGGGATCAATAAAAAAATCGGAGGACTGTCACAGCCTCCTTTGTCGGCCCCCGAGGAACTCTATGCGTTTTATCGGACGGCATTTCGGAAATTCTACAACTTGGTCGTTGATCTGGGCTTTACGATCGCCAATGTCTGCTATCCGATGAGTATAGAAGAGAACGACGGGAGCGGACTGCAGGCCGTTTACGGAGCGACCGCCGCCGGAGGGATCACGCACTATACGCCGGCTGAAAAGGAACTTGTTTTCAAAGCGCTCTTTCACACCATCCCTGAATTCAGACATCGCATACGAATTTTTTCACCGAGAAGCTCTCTTTTCTCCCTCATGCGGCAGCATCGTGGCGGGGATCATACCGGTCATCCCTGCAGGGGAGGGACTGATTATTTCTTCATTGACGCCCGGGACGGGAATACGTATCCCTGCGGCTACCGGGGGAATGAAAACCTCGGCAAGTTCTGGGAACTCGGCCCGGCACAGATCGACCACCGGCCGTCATGCAAAAAATGCGATTGGGAGTGTTTCCGGGACCCCTCGGAGATGATCGGTCCCCTGATATCGCTTTTTACGTCGCCGCACCTGTTCTACAGCAAGATCCTGCGGGACGAACAATTCCGAAAACTGTGGCTCGAGGACCTTAAATATTACTGGGCCTGTGACTTTTTCGACTGCAGCAAGGCGCCGGACTTAGAAAAACTCGCTTCTTTCGGCTGTCAACAAGAGGTTCCGATCGGCTAGGAGGGCAGGATATTCGGAACGGTGAACCAGAAAAAGCCGTTCTTTCTGTTATCAGTACCACAAAGCATAGCATGAAAATCGATAAAAAAGAGGGGGCCGCTCATGACGGAAACTTCCGAGGGGAAAGAGACAGACCAGACCATCGGGCAGGCAGGTTTTGTGGTCAAGCAGGGTGTCATCAGCAGTCTCAGGGGGATCAACGAGATCGAGGCTGAAATCGTCAGCCTCGTCAGAAACACCGTATCCAACACGCTTCGCGCAACAAGTTTAGTTGCAGGCGAAACGGTCGGCTTGACCAAGGACGTGATAATGGGCGCGATCCAGGCCACGGAAGAGGTCGGCACAGGGCTCATCCTGAGCACGAAAAGCGTGGCAAAAGGGGTCGTCATGGGCGTTAGTGACGTCGGCGGAGACATCATTTTCGTTTCGGGTCAGACGGTGAGGGGCGCTGTCAAGGGCGCTGCAACGATCGGCGCGGATGTGGCCATGGTGGCCAGGCGGGCTGTGGACGGCGTGATCGAGGCCACGAAGGAGGTCGGGGGAAATGCCGAGGAAGTGGCAAAGGTTGCCGTGACTGGCGCGATTGATGCGGCATCTTCGATCGGCAACACGGCCGTCAAGGCGGTCAAGGATATGCTAGTCGGCGTTGTAGAAGGTGCGAAGGATATCAGCCGTAGTGCCTTGCCGAAAGAAAAGAGGGCATGATACGCAGCAAGGCCACGAATGACCGCCATGGCTTGCGTCTCCCGGAATATGCCGGCCGATCATGTAGACAACCTATTGACTGAGTACCCGATCCGGATGTTCGCCCGGCAGCATGACTAATTTTAATACTAAGGAATCCTGAGGCTCTTTTGAAGATCCTGCTCGTGTACCCCAAATACCCGGAGACCTTCTGGAGCTTCACATACGCCCTGAAATTCATATCCAAGAAAGCAAACCTGCCTCCGCTTGGACTTCTGACGGTGGCAGCAATGCTCCCTGCCGATTGGGAACTGCGTCTTATCGATAAGAATGTAAAATCGCTCACGGATGCCGACCTGCGCTGGGCCGATTATGTGTTTTTGAGTGCCATGTCCATTCAAAGGGGGTCGACCGAATCGGTAATCAGCAGGTGCAAGGCGCTCGGGGTGAAAATGATCGCCGGCGGCCCCCTGTTCACGTCAGTTCCTGAAGAGTTCAGCAGCGTGGACCATCTGGTCCTGAACGAGGCCGAGATAACGCTCCCGCTCTTTCTCGAGGACCTGATGCAGGGAAGGGCCCGGCACGTCTACACCTCTCCTCAGTGGGCCAACCTCTCTTCCACACCCATACCGCGCTTCGACCTCCTGGACAAAAGGAAGTACGCCTCCATGAGCGTCCAGTATTCTCGGGGGTGCCCATTCGACTGTGACTTCTGCAACATCACCGTGCTCTTCGGCCGTGTGCCGAGGACGAAGGATACGGAGCAGATCCTTGCCGAGTTCGATGCGCTGTATAACCAGGGCTGGCGCGGCGGCGTGTTCATAGTAGACGACAACTTCATCGGTAACAAGGGCAAACTCAAGAAAGAAATTTTACCGGCCATCATCGAGTGGATGGACAGACGAGAGCATCCCTTCATTCTCTACACCGAAGTTTCCATCAACCTGTCCGACGACGAGGAACTGATGAACCTCATGATCAGGGCCGGGTTCGACCAGGTGTTTGTCGGAATCGAATCGCCGAATGAAGAAAGCCTCGTCGAATGCAGCAAGCTCCAGAACCGGAACCGCGATCTTATCGCTTGTGTCAGGAAAATCCAGCAGGCAGGGTTCGAAGTGCAGGCGGGGTTTATCGTGGGGTTTGACAAGGACCCGGATACGATCTTCGAGAGGCTTATCGGGTTCATCCAGGAAAGCGGGATTGTTACGGCTATGGTGGGGCTCCTCAACGCGCCGCAGGGCACCAAGCTGTACCGCCGTATGAAGCAGGAAGGAAGGCTCTTGAAGACATTGACGGGCGACAATACGGACTTCTCGATCAATTTTATCCCGAAGATGAGTTCAGAATCACTCCTTGCCGGCTACCGCTCTATCCTGCATACGATCTACTCGCCGAAACACTACTATGCCCGGGTAAAGAAATTTCTCATTGAGTACCGGCCCGTCGAAGTACG
Source organism: Nitrospirota bacterium (assembly GCA_035516965.1). Lineage (NCBI taxonomy): Bacteria > Pseudomonadati > Nitrospirota > Nitrospirota bacterium. The sequence continues at coordinate 13,822 of DATIZR010000021.1, read as the reverse complement.
GCGGAACCGTCTGTCGCTTTCTCACCTCATGGCCGCGCTCAAGTCTATCGTGAGGCTCGGCGTCATCGGGAGAGAACGTTTTCAATACTGGAAGCTCTTTATCTGGTCGCTCTTCATGCGGCCGCGGCTTCTCCCCCTTGCCATCACGTACTCGATCTACGGGTACCATTTCCGGCGGGTCCTCAAACGTCACGAAAAGGTCCGTTCCCTGGGCGCATAGTACGGCCTCTGCGCCTTCGATATCCTTTTATTCTCTTCAAGCCGAACGACGTCCTCCTTTCTTCGGCAGAGCTTTACCCCCGCATCCCATACCAAGTATCCATCCTCACAAAACAGGTACCAGGCATACTCTTGCCTCTTATGCTATTGTATAATAATGGAGAGAAGGGCCGGTGCGTCAAGAAGGGCAATTCTCCGGCCAACTCAGAGTGCTTACCGTGGAATTTCACAGCAAGACCTTACCATCATCGCCGCCTTACGGTTTTTCCTCGACCGGGTGAGGTCATACAGGGGTGGAGAAAAAACCTCGACGTGAACAAAGAGAATCAGGCAAAGGATGAGATGAATGCATGGGTGATACTCCTACACGGCCTGGGCCGCTACAGACAGTCCATGCGAAAACTCGAGCAACACCTGAAAAGCCTCGGCTATTCGACCGTCAACCTTGCCTATCCCTCAACAACCAAATCGATCGAGACGATCGCCGAAACGCATCTTGCGCGCGCCGTACAGGTCTGTGAAGCGCAGAGAGCGGAAAAAATCCATTTCGTCGGCCATTCCCTGGGTGGCATCATCGTCCGTCAGTACCTTCAGCGGCATTCGGTGCCCGCAGACAGCAGGCTTGTCATGCTCTCCCCGCCGAACCAGGGGAGCGAGCTTGTCGATCTGCTCATGAAGGTCCCCCTCTACCGATGGATCACCGGCCCTGCCGGCCAGGAGATAGGCACGGGACCGGAGTCGGCGGTCAGCCGCTTGAAGCCGGTCGGGATCGACGTCGGGGTGATCGCAGGCAACCTGAGCATCAATCTGGTGTTCTCCGCTTTCCTGAACGGGCCTGACGACGGTATGGTCTCGGTGAAGAGCGCCATGCTCCCGGAGATGCGAGACTTCATCGTCGTCCCCAACACCCACACGTTTATCATGAGAGATCCGCTGGTGATGCGGCAAGTCGCTCATTTTCTCAGGCACGGCAGGTTTGATCACGGCGGGACGAAGTGATCGGGGCAGGGCGTGGTTTGAAACAGTGCAATCGCATACAAAACAATAGGTCAAACCTTGAACGGTTGGTTGCTGCATATTTCTTTGAAAGGGCGGCAAACCGGCAAAACAAAGGGGGTATCCATGACTGCAAAGCAAGAACTTGAACTGAATGCACCCGATCTTGATATAACGAAACTATTGGGCACATCACCTAAAGTCATCCTTGATACGAAGGTCTTGGATCCCACGGGGCTAACCTATGTAGGTACGATCTTTTCCGGGACTTGCAGAACCATCAGCATTCACGGTCAGTGGTCGCCCGGGAAAACCCGTCCCTATTGGGGGCCTGCCGGTGATTCTCATACGATATTTAACGGGGCACCTAAATGGTCCGCGCTCACACTTGTACTTACCGAGGATGGTCAATTTGTCGGCGCAGCATATGGTCCCGGCCCCTTCAAGATCACGAACAATCGGGACAGCATGGGCTGGATCGTCTGCGCAATGATGAATGATAGTTTCTATCCGGATAATTTCAATCATCCCACTGATCCTATGACAGCCGAATGGACCCTGTGCGTGCGGGGGTAATCAAGACTGCTTGAAACGATGATGAGGAACGCTTCCCGGGATCCAGCAGCGACTGCACTCTCCGAGATAAGTGCGGCAGCAAGCAGAGGCAGGACGGTTCGGGCAGAATGGCTTGAAAATACTAACTGAGATCGGTTCGGACAGGTGCCGCTTTATTTGAACGATCAGAGGGAACATGATGCCGATGAAACTGGTGAGATGGATCGAGATGGCCGGGATTTTCCTTGGAGTGCCGCTTCTCCTCTTGGGAGATCTCATCCCCCGTCCCAAGATCATCGCACTCCTGGCCGTCTGCATCACATGCTTGGTCCTGCTTTTGCGCGACAAGACCTTCGATCGAGGCCGACTCGGACTGAACGGCTTCCGCAACTGGTCCACGATGTCCATGCGCTTCGCGATCATTGCGGGTGGCCTCGTACTGTATATGGTCCTCGTCGAGCCGGGCAACGCTCTGGCGATCCTTCGTCACAAGCCTGCGCTCTGGGCGCTCATCATGATCGTCTATCCTGCCCTCTCGGTTGTGCCGCAGGAGATCATTTATCGTGCGTTCTTTTTTCACCGGTACGGCGCACTGTTTGCTCATGAGCGTATAAGTATCGTGGCAAACGCAGCTCTCTTTGCATTCGCCCATATTCTTTTCAGAAACTGGGTCGCCGTTATCGTGTCGTTCGCTGCCGGGCTTCTATGGGCGACGACCTATTTGGGGAGCAGATCGATCCTGGTAGTTTCGATTGAGCACGCCCTTTACGGCAATTTTGCGTTTACGCTTGGCATCGGGTATTATTTTTATTCTCCGGACTTTTGACCTGGAGAATCGTTGCAGCAGCGCTGCGGCAGGCACTTTTTGTCATCCGTTCAGGGATCCGGTTCACACCATGATTCAGTGTGGTGTGCATCTTGCATTTTGAAAGGAGCATTGTATTGTATGGATTATTATTATCATTATGTGCCCGGCAGATTAAGGATTCAGACGCCGTTCGTCCATGGTAATCCTCAGAATGCGGCAATCTTTAAAAAAAATATACGGGGTCTGGAAGGGATAACGTCGGTAGAAACTAATCCTCTTACCGGCAGCGCATTGATTCATTTTGATGAAAATAAGATCAAAGAAGAGCAGCTCATCGCCTTTCTCGAAAAGCAGGATTATTTTATTCTGGCGAAGGCAAAAACGGCCGATGAAGTTATAGAGCAGGCCGCGGAAAAGGTACTTAGTCGGCTCGGTTGAAGGCGGAATGGAGCGATTATCTGAGAAGAAGGGATAAACGGTTTCGTTCGAAGATGCCGCCTCCGATGATGAGAACAGTCCCGGAAGGCAAATCGTGCCGGAGCCGCGGTACGATAAGCCTGCGATCAAATTGAAAATATTGCCACAATTCCAAATGATTTTCCCGACAGGGATTTAATGACTGCTGCACTATTATTACTACTTGAGCTTATGGTAAGATAATAATAATGGTTTCCCAACGGCTTCCTCGAATTGGGATGAAGCAATTGAGATAGCTACGACGGAAGTCAAAGCCTGCGGTCGAATGTATTGTTGATGGCGCGAAGGCTGCGGGGAGGGGGAGTCGAACCATGACAGACACATTAACAACGGTAATCGAGAAAGTTCAGCACGGTCTTGGACAAGGCAGCGTTCTAGAGCAGGTCGATAAGATCTTTCGTAAGCAGCAAAGGATCAATCTGTTCGAAAAGCTCGAACAGATCAAGGCGAATGAAGCGGATGATTGTCCGGTCTTTCTTTATAAGAGCATTATGCCGAATGGGAAAAAACAGCCCGCCTTATTGCGTTTTCACCTGCCGTCCTGGAAAGATCACGACGAGATCTTTTGGCAGTCGCTCGGCGATTATGTCATTCTCGCAATGCATCGGGTGACGGATGTCGATTTCGACAGCTCCAGAGGCCGGATGAAGGTGAGCTATTTTCCCAAGATAAAAGGCAGGATAAAACATCCGGAAGATATCAGGATGATCATCCAAAAGATTGCTTATCTTGTGGATACCGAAGGTCTGCCGACGGACTTCACCCGCTTCCGGCGCATGACAGAACGACGCGGCAGTTTGGGCGAGATGAGCAAGATAGAGGCCGCGGTATTGGGAACAATAATAGCGGAAGCTCCTACAATCTTAAGGTAGAATACGAAAAATTAGGATTCTTGGTAGGCGCGGCCCCAATGTTCCGTTTATTCAGGAACCGCTTTTCTAAAGGGATGCGGAGGTCACATAACTTCTTAAGCATGAGCAATCTGGCAAGAAGAACTATACTGGGATTCGCGGCTACTCGATGAGGGATAAATTCCTGCTTAAGAACCTGCAGGGATACGCGGACTACACGGAGAAGGTGCACTACCGGCTTGTGCCCTTCGTGTGGTGACATAAAAGAAGAGCTCCTTGTTTCGTTCTAGTGGAACAGCCGAAACCGGATAGAGTGAACATGTTTTACAAAGGATGTGCCGAAAAAGTGGTCCGATGCGTAGGCAACCGGATAGAGCAGCGCCTGCCAGACCGTGAGCTTGGTGTGTCCGGTGATGAGATAGGGCGCGACGAGGAACCGGAAAAAGACGACATAGGCGACAAGGGCCGTCGCCGTGGCTGTGAACCGTCCAACCACCCGGCTCCAGATCGCGGCTGTGGCCTTGTGCGCCACCTTGAGCGCGATCTCTTCGTTCGGGCGGAGCAGCAGCTGTTTGAACAGCCGCCTGAACATTGAACTGCGTGCATCAGCCTCGACGAGCCGCTGGTACACCTCCCGATGCACTCTCCCACTGATAAAAGAGCGGGGATTGCCGTGGTGTACGAAGAGGAGCGAGAAGAGGTCGGGCAGTCCGCGGAGCAGCCGCACAAGGCTTTCGACGACCGACGCCATGTACACGGAGCAAATGACGAGGACGCTCGTTCTGCGACTGAGGATCCAATCGGCGCCATAAACGGCAACCAGCAGGAGGAGCACGTTCACCACGATCCTGACGATCTGCCCGCTGAACATTTTGAGAATCCGTCTCACGGACTCATATTCTGTCTTGACCTGTATGCGGCTGGAAACATAGTCTGAGGCCAGCAGCTTGGCGATCGCAAGGCTGAATGGAAAAGCGAATTCCATGGTCACCCGTGGGCAGGCAATGCAATTCCGTCAAACCTGCCTGCTCATATTATCAAACTATAAGATGTGCCTTGTCAAGGATCACCACGCAAGACTCTCGATCCCCACGATCCTCCGGAAGTTCCAGATATTCATAAAGAAGGCGTCGAAGCGCTGTTTCTTCACCTGCTCTTCTTCGCGCTGCCAAAAATGAAGGTCTCTCACGGGATAGAGATAGCCGAGGTGGTAGGCTGTGAAGTCCTTTCGTTTCCGGGCGATCAGGTCCACGGGATAGCGATAGCCCTGCTCCCGTCGCATCACGATGTCCCTTGCCTGTCCTCGCACAACCGCGGCCGCGGCAAGGTTAGATTCCCTGTCCTGGCCGGCCAGGCTTCCCTTTCTCGAGGAGATCAGCGCACGGAGCGTCAGACTTCGGTGCTGTGCCCTCATGGCAGTGATCTCCAGCGCATCAGTCAACTCCTGCACGAGCGCTTTCTGTTTGCCATGGTACGCGCCGGTCCGGTCCCGGAGTTGCGCTACGAGCTTATTCATGGCGCGGCTGTATTCTTCGAGCAAAGCCAACGGGCCGCGCAGTACAGCGTCCACCTCTTTTTCCGTGGCCTTGTCCAGAAGCCATTGGTACGTGAATGGAATTCGCGGAGCAAAGGGGACATTGAATGGCCAGAAGAGTTCGGCGGAGGGGTCTGCAGCTGCGAGGAAGGGCATAAGCCCCTTTTCCTTCAAATAAATATTTTGAAGCGACAATGCCTGTGCCAACAGTCTTGCCGTGCTTCCTTCGGGGAAGAGATCGCGAATTCTCGTCATGGGATCGCTCGGTTTTAAGACGCCGTTTTCCTCGTAGTCCCAGGACCACCTTGCTATGCTCCAGTCGATCAGCCAATAACCCCATTCCCAGCCTGAAGAGAAGGTGAGGTGCCCTTGCACACCGACCTGTTCCATGGTTCTCATGTCCGACCATCGGGCGTCGAGATAGGGCAGGAGCAGGAGCGGCACGGAGTTGTCAAAAGCGACCCAGTAAGCAGATTCAGGCCAGTACCATGTCTCTCGCTTTTGCACCTCTTCCTTCGCCCGCGCCAGCATGTGGCGCTGATTTGCGTTGCCGTAGACCGGTGCAAGGGGTTCGTCGACGGAATAGCACATGACGGTATGTATGAGCATGCCGGCCCGCACGTCCGGCATGACATTGACCTGGTGGTCGTCGCCACGAATCACGTGGGTCGTAAGCATGATCTTCCTGTTGTATCGCTCCGCGATTTCCCGCACGACAGAGTCCCGCAGACCCGGCATGCTCGTGCCGAGGTCGGGCTGATATTCGCCCATGGAGAAATCAACGGTCACGAAGTCCCAGGGAACGGGCATGAGCCACGCAAGGGCGGATTCGGCCTGTCGTTGGTAAGGCCAAGGTCGAAGGAGCTTCACAAGCTGAAAGGCCTTCTGTTGAAGCATGGAAAGAGATACCTCGACTCCGACGAGAATGCCCCGCGAGTGGGCGTAATCCGTGAATGCTTTTGCATGGCTGATCCATCGCGAGCGGTCCACGTCGCGGAGCAGAAAGAACTGGAACAGGTTCTGCTGGTTCCTGGCGAGCCAGTCGAGGTACTCCCTGACGTCTTCGATCGCATGAGGGTAGTCTGCATTCTCAATCTGCTCGGTCAGCTCGATGGGATGCAGCGTATGAATATGGAACCCCTTTTTATCGAAGCGGGGAATCGCCTTCCATCGAAAGACGGCGGCCAGCGGCCAAACAATGTGCGATGGGATGATGGTTTGCTTCGGGTGATAGAATCTGAACCCCAGTCGTTCCTGCAGCAGCCCGTAAAGTCCGAAGCTCACGCCTTGATACGATGACGTGTCGAGTTTGAGAATCGTTCTGCCGTCCTTGACAAAAGAGCGCCACTCATACGCGTGGTCAGGATAAGAAAGCTTATGATACGGCCGGGGGAATGTGATTGCGGATTGTTTTGCCTGGCGATCTGGTCTAATTTCAGGCAGGACAATCTGGACATCCGCCGTGGAATCATTGAGATGTATCGAAGCCTTTGGAAACCCTTTTATGAACAGCCGCATCACATCGTCAATCGTTATCCGGGTAAGAGGATTTATGAGAATGCCCTTGGGAGCGTTGATGCTGATGGTGTGCAAAGGAGGGGAGTCGCAAAACGCGAAAACGGCAGCGGGAGTCAAGGAGAAAACAGCACTTATCAGGGCGTAACTGAAGAACAACACCAGGAAAGATCGGCCTTTCAGAGTATGCTTCCTGGGCGTTCGCAAATCTCTGTTGAGCATGAACGGCATCATTACTTGACTATGATAGCACATATTGACGGCCTTCCTGGCTGTTGAAGTTTGATAATAGGGAAGTAATGATTTTATTTATTCCGCAGACGCAGCTATTCATACTCCTGTAACGCCTTTCTGGTATCATCGCCGCTATACTGAAGGTGCGATCTCGCCCTCAAAACTGTTTGTCAAAGACCAACCGAGGCAGGGAGGCGGAATGATTGACTGCAATGAGCAGATGTCGCAGGAAGTGTTTGAGCGCTCCTATGAACGGGTGAGATACGAAATAAGCCGGTTTCCTCTCTACGATCTCAGATCCGCCATCCATTACCTACGAAAGTATAGAAGAAAGAAATACTCTGTCAATCAATACCTCCTCAGACATTTTACACTCAAGAACATTGATTTATTCGGAAGCAGCGATGACGGTCTTCATAGGGGAAAGCATGCACGCAAAGGTGATTTGCAGGTCAGTATGGTGGGCGATATTATGTGGATGAGAAAAGGCTGGAAAGAATATTTATCAGAAGAGGTCGTGTCCTTTTTACAAGGTCGAGATGTCGTGCTCGGGAACCTGGAAACCCCGGTCTCGGCCGATCACCGGGTCATCGAAGATCTGCCGGACTTGTTTACATTCAACAGCCCGCCGGCAATGCTTGATCAGCTTGCTCAATGCTTCACGGCTGTATCAATTATCAACAACCATTGTCTCGATAAAGGCGTCAACGGCTTGTTGAATACAATCTCTGAACTTGATGCAAGGAATATTCTACACGCCGGTGCAGGCGCCTACGGCCGGGGACGGGAATACGTCGTTATCCGGAAGAGGGGATGCCGTATCGCGTTACTGGCCTATACCTGGGGTCTGAACAATGTAAAAAAATCTGATGCATGGCATGCAGCTTCTCTTAACATCCTGGAAATCTCCGATCCATTAAAACCGATCGATTATTCCCGGGTAAAGGAACATATGCGCAGAGCGCGTGAAGATAATGTCGATCTGGTCATTTGTTCCCTGCACTGGGGCTACGAATTTGAGATGTTCCCGACCTACCCTATGATGAATGTTGCCAGGGACCTGATAGCTCTCGGCGTGGACGTTATTATGGGGCATCACCCCCATGTTCTTCATCCCTTTGAGCTGATCGATGTAAATGCAGACAGACCGTTCGGTTTTGACAACATTGAGGACCGTGAAAGGCCAGGGGCCAGAAAGGCGGTGATTGTCTATTCACTCGGCAATTTTGTGTCTGCCATGTATACCCGGGAATGTCTTCAATCCTGCATCTTCAATCTTGACTTCTCCTGGAATGACGGCATGTTCGATCTGCATTCGATTTCTTACCTCCCTACTTATTGCATGAAAAAGCATCGAGGGAAAATCAGCCCCAAAGTAGTTCTTCTCCTCCAGGAAATAAAGAACGCTCATAATCCGCAACTGCAACGCGAGCTTGATCTCTGCTACCGCGATATTACCGAGCACCTTGGAACGGGCTTTTTGCACGGATGGGGAACGAATGTGCAGAAGAAGTGTTAAAGCAATCGAGAAAAAAGAGCCTCCAATATCATTCACCATCTACGTAATATCCGGCTCCCCGCCGTGTCTTTATATATTCGGGTTGGGACGCGTCTTCCTCGATTTGCATTCTCAATCGCCGTATATGCACATCGACGGTCCTCGGCTCCACAACCGTGTTATTTCCCCATATGGCTTCCAGTAACTGCTCGCGGCTCAGCACTCTTCCTTTTCGTTCCACAAGATAGAGAAGAAGTTTGAATTCTGTGGCGCTCAGGGTCAGTTGGATATTTTCCTTGCTCGCAAGGTGTTGATCCTTGTTGATATACAGGCTGCCAATCCTGACGACGGCTTCGTGAGATGTTCTACCGCCCGTTCTTCGGAGGACGGCATTTACGCGAGCGATCAGTTCTCGAGGTATGAAGGGCTTGGTCAAGTAATCATCGGCGCCGGTTTCAATGCCCCGTATCCTGTCAGCGACATCACTCATGGCCGTCAGCATGATTATGGGGATGGCCGCCGTTTTCGGGTTATTTCTGATGATCCGGCAGAGTTCGGTCCCCTGAAGGTCAGGAAGCATTAGATCGAGAATGATGAGATTGAAGGCAGTTCTATTGATTTTATCGAGAGCCTCCAGACCGCTGAAAGCTGAAGAGATCTTAAATCCCGCCTTGGTCAGATTATACGTGACCAGTTCGACAAGATCGTGTTCATCATCAACGATGAGTATTCTTGTTTGTATGTTAGTAGGCTTCATCATTCGTATAAAGTGACCTTAACATGAATGTCCTTCAGCAGGTGCCCTTCCATCATACGTGCAGGATCATTCTGTAAGTCTTGCAGACCGGATACCGTGAACACCTGAAACGTATGCCCGCGGGCTCGCGCCTATACAGATGCATGGGGCTGCCGCACTCCGGACACAACGGTCTTTCGCTGACCTTGGATCGCTGTGAATCGGTAAACTGCATCCCGCACATTAAACAGAGAAAGCGCTGTTTCCCTGTTCGTGCCTTTCCATCTCTGTTTAACGCAACCGATGAGCACCTTGGGCAGCATACTGGTTCGAAAGTATCTTTAGACATAACCATCCTTACAACAACGGGAAGATGATAAATATTACAATTGAAAGGCTCTTCTGCGATGTGTGCCCGTATTGTCGTGGCCTTGAACTATCTGATAATAGGTTCCCGTTTCAATGCTCACCCCGAAGTACCCCGTGCCTTGGCTGTTAGACATAATGTTACATTTTAATTGTTACAGTAATATTACAGAATCCAGGTAGTCTCGAATGGCGAAACGATGCGATTATCATGGTAGTTGCAAAGAGATGCATTTTCTTGAGATCGCCGTCTGCCATTCGACTTCTCTGTTAATATTTTGTAATAAATTTGTAACATAACAGATATATAGTTTTAGCGAAAGATATCGAAGAATTTACATAGATCAGAAATCGAAACAAGTACCGGTTGCAGGAGATATGAGATGCTGATAGCAGTATTCGGTGATATCCATGGAAATATCGAGGCCGTCAAGGCTGCCTACCACGAGGCACGACTTATCAAAGCTGATGCCATATACCATCTTGGGGACCTGGGAGGATATGCTCCGTTCGTGAACGAGGTCGTGGACTTTCTTGTAGAACACAATATCGAAGGCGTTCAGGGTAATTATGACGAGGCGGTGGCGAATGACCGCGAACACTGCGGGTGCAAATATGAAGACCCTTTACAGGCAGAAATGGCGCAGATGTCCTTTGAGTGGACAAAAAAGCATACTTCACACGACAGTAAAGAGTATATGAAAAAATTACCGACGGAACTATCGCTCACAAGTAACGGGAAAAGAATGAAGCTCTTCCATGCCACACCACACAAGAACAATCTCTACTGGTATGAAGACCGGCCAGGGAAATTCTTTCAGGAAATGGCCGACAAGGCCGATGCCGACATCCTGGTCTATGGGCATACGCATAAACCCTACACAAGACGTGTCAGCGGTAAAACATTTATAAACGCAGGAAGTGTAGGAAAGCCGAAGGACCATGACCCAAGAGCATGTATTGCTGTTATAAAAATAACATCCGGGACAGTAACAGCCGACTTCATCAGAGTCAAATACGATGTTCAAAAAATCTCCACAGCGATCATTACGAGCGGGTTGCCTCCGTACTATGCGGAAAGGCTTAAAAAAGGGGAATAGGCGCGTCTGCTCATCTTCGAAAAGATCGTCGTCAAGCCGTTTTTTTATTCTCGTAAGACAGGCCATGGGTCGGTGCTTTTCGTCTGATTAACTGCGACTATTGTGTTAAAAGTGCAAAGGTTCTGCCTTTTTTGTGTGTAGCAACCTGCTGCATAATCTTGGTGAGATACTTTGATGAGTGAAATAATAAAAAATGAACTCAGGGACATTTACGACCGCTATGCCCGGACGAGAGATAATGCTGACCGTCCTTCATGGAAAATCCGTGAACGGCAGTATGCTCTTGACGCCTTTATCCGGAACAATTCAGGGAGAATTTTGGAAATCGGAGCCGGCACCGGCCAGGATAGTCTCTTCTTTAAGGAGAATAGTCTTGATGTGACTGCGATTGACCTTTCAGAGGAGCATGTGAGCTGTTGCATAGAAAAGGACGTCCATGCCATAACTATGGACGTTTATGAGATGAAATTCGAGGATGCTTATTTTGATGGCATTTACTCGATAAATTGCTTTCTGCATGTTCCTAAAAAAGACCTGCCAAAGGTACTCTATGGCGCACGTAGGATCTTGCGGACGGGAGGTCTGTTTTACCTGGGGGTCTATGGGGACAGGGATTATGAGGGAAAACTCAGATGGACCGACTATAATGACGAAGAAAGATTCTTTGCATTCTATATGTTTGAGGATTATCAGAGAATATTAGGGTCGGTCTTTAAAATCAAGGATGCGCGGGTCATCACGTTGAAAGACGACCTGATATATCATGCTTTTTTGCTGGAGAAATGATTTTGTGTTGCTCGTGCCCATACTGTAACATTATCAGAGGAATTAATTCCGTCCTTGGTTTCTTCGATCAATTCAAGGATATCATCCGGATACTCCAGCAATGCAAGGCTCTTTAGCATGTCAATTATAATAGCCAACAGGCTTGTCATACGTTTTAGCAAACGGTAACTCCTTCTGTATGGTGGGTCAAATCACGTACTTGTTTAACGCTGGTACAATGCTGAGCCGATCTTAACATAGACATGCTGTTGCGAAAGGATCAACTTGATAAAGATATATCAAAGGCTCTTTTTATAAACTAAAAGTTATTTAGTAGTTGACCAAGCTGCAGACAGGCTTGGAGAGACGTAATCAACCAGGCGAGCTGCAAATCATTTTACGGTTGATGGCATTTCTTGCTGTTTTCACATGGTACGAATAATAAGAATGGTAAAGAGAAGGGCGATTAGAAGTCCTGCAGTCGTCAGAACATATTGAATTACTTTCAGGACGCTAATTTTCATTCGATGCACCTCTCAATTGAAATAAGAATAATGCAATCTTGATTTCATGAATCCTATTTATTTATGCAGTTCAGATCCCGCAAAAGACAAGTCATCATAATAAAGCACATAGGAGCGGAATGCGATCCCATAACCCCAGATCGAAGCGGGGCTCGACGTCTTAGGATTCGAAAACTCTCTCCGCAGTCTGAGCCGGAGCAGCACACTCCTCATGAATCCCATCTGCCAATTTTCCTCGCTCAAGCACCAGCGACCGCACCAGACTACCGATTTCCTCGGGTACGACATGCTGCTCGATCATCATGATGACCGCTTTTAACATGCGTTCCTCAAACGTTTCTCCGTCCTTGATGGTATCGCAATCGACAACGATCACATTGGCAGATGCAGTGCAATAAACATCCGCGACAAACCCATTTTTTATCTTTATAATAATATTGTTCATATGAACGTCAATATGACTGAACCAATTGGTAAGTCTCCGCTATTTTTCATCTAAAGGCACGTAAATCCTGACCGTTAACTTCTGAGAATGATACAGATGACCCGTTACACGGGTATGACAGCATTGTTACATTTTGATTACATCATCTCCACGCTATCTCTGCTTGATGTGTGGTGTGCAGTTTACCGATTGTTATCGTACGAGAGTCCAGAAGAGACCATTATGCGATGCCTGCGGTAGCATCATGTATCTATACAATTATGTATGACGAAAATACTATGCGTTTCAGGTGCTCGAGATATCCTGACTGCAGGACGTACAAGAAAGTACCAAGAAATGAAGCCGTCTCGGGCGACATCAGCAAAGTTTCCGATTTCCGAATGACGAAGCATTAGCGTCGATCCGATGTTTGATCAGGCGGATAAGCGGCGATCCGGCTGCTCTCGCCATTCCCGATGTGATCGTTTACATAAAAATCTCGGGTATACCCCGGTCGTCACGGGCCTTTACACCATTCTCATCCCGATGACCCTATTCGCGCTTTTCAGCTCACCCCGGCATCTCGTCGACTCTGCCACAGCGGCTTGAGCGTGCTAGTGTTCCATTACATATCGAATCTTACCCTCTCCAGAAAACCTATTTAATGATAATTACTATCGCAGTCTAAGCGGCAGGGAGAAGACCCGTTTACCCTGCCTAAGACAGGACAGGTGTCGGTGCTTTCCGCTTGATTAAATGCGACCTTCGTGTTGAAAACTCGAAGGTCACGGCCTTTTTTCGTGTGATAAAAATGTGATAAAAAATATCCTAAGGGGCAAGATAGACGCAATAGACACATACAATATGCAGCTGATAAAGCCTCGATTATGAAAGCAAAACGGGAAACCAAGCTTTTATCAACGGTCTCTAAAAAATGGCTTTATGCCGCTCATAACCCGAAGGTCGTCGGTTCAAATCCGGCCCCCGCTACCAATCAACTCAAGGGGTTACAGCAATTGCTGTAGCCCCTTTTCTTTGGCCTGCTCCCCTTTTTGTGCTCCCAGGGTATCCAACCCCTATCGTAAGCTTCCCTAAAAAAGAGACATGCTAAAAGTAGAGCTTTCTGGCATTATATGGACGCCAGGAGGTTCTCATGAAAAGCTCGAGATTCACCGAAACACAGATCATCGCGATCCTCAAAGAAGCAGATGCCGGGGTGC
>DATIZR010000020.1 GCA_035516965.1 Nitrospirota bacterium | reverse complement strand
TTTTTACCTTGCCTGCTCTTTGTGCGGGATCTATCTGAACCTGTATATTGCGAAGGCCGTTGTGGCAGGATCATTGTTAAAGAATTTTTTCGTCTATGCCGGAAGAAATACCATCACCATTCTGGCCCTGCATTTTCTCGCCTTCCGGGCCGTCAATTACCTGCAGGTAAGGTTCTATGACCTGCCGTCCTACATGACAGGCCAGCATCCCCACCTTGCGTCATCCGGCAGCTGGTGGCTGGTGTACTTCATCGCGGGAATGGCCCTTCCTCTGGCAGGCCGCGCCGTGTATGACCGGCTCAAGCTGGCGCTCGTGAAATTACGGGTATCGCCGACAACGGCTTAGAGCGTCTAGAAAGCGGGTATCCAGGATAGAAAACGCGCTTCGCGGGTTTTGCCAGTAACGAAGCCGCCTTCTCAAGCCAGTAGCGAACATCAGCATATTCGATCTCCTGCAACAGACTCATCCATTCTTCCCTGTGCCGTAATGCCTTTCAATCTGTGCTAATATATAACCAACGTCAGTTTCCATCCCGAGAGTGTACCCATCAGCATCGACGAGACCACTATCCACCGGTGATTTGAGCGTTTTTTTCTGTTCAGAATGTGCATTTTATTGTTTATTGTCTCCCTGATTATTCCGTAGCATGCTTTTATTCTGATACGGGAGGTGATTCAATTGACCCTGCACATGTCAAGAAAGACCCTGTTATACCTGGTGATGGGAGGCGCCGGCGTGTTCATTCTGCTGGTCTTTCTCCTGCTCGGTCCGCCCAAGCTCCTTGCCAAGTCCGACCAGCCCGCCTTCTGCTCAGGATGCCACGTCATGGAAGCCGAATACGACGCCTGGTCACACACCGGCGCGCACCGGAGGAAGGCCTGCGTCGACTGCCACCTGCCGAATGACAATGCCGGCATCCACTATGTCTGGAAGGCCATCGACGGCATGAAAGACGTTGCGCTCTTTTATTCAGGCGCCGTGCCGGAGCACATCGAGCTTACCGCTCATGGAGAAAAGGTGGTGCAGGCGAACTGCATCAGGTGTCACGAGCAGACCGTGACGCGCATCAACCAAGAGCGAAAATGCTGGGAATGCCACCGGAGGATCATGCACACCCGGAGCGGCGCGATGCAAACCATTTAATCCAAAAGGAGACCGGTCATGAAGAACGCAAAGATCATTGCATTGTTCCTGTTCATCGCAGGCATTTCAGCCGTCATCATCCTGAGCTGTTCGCCGCAAAAGGCCGAAATGGTCCGGCCCGTGATGATCGTCGACAACGATTACGAGCCTGCAGACTGGGGCAAGGCGTACCCCGTCAACTACGAGCTGTGGAAGAAGACCAGTGAGCCTTCGGCTGCCGGAAAGAGCAAGTACAAGCGCGGCTTCGACGCCGACCGGATCACCTACGACAAGCTTTCGGAGTACCCCTACATGGCGCTCCTGTTCAACGGATGGGGCTTCGGCGCCGAGTACAACGAGCCCCGGGGGCATTTCTACATGGTGATGGACCAGCTCGACGTGGACCAGGGCAGGGTGAAGGCGGGCGGCGTTTGTCTCACCTGCAAGACCCCCTATGCACCGAAGATGGAAAAGGAAATGGGCAAGGACTACTACAGCAAGCCCTACAAGGAAGTCCATGCCATGATCCCCGACCAGCATAAGAAGCTGGGTGTCGCCTGCATCGACTGCCACGACAACAAGGACATGTCGCTCAGGATCTCCCGGGAATTCACGCTGACCAAGGCCCTGACGGCCATGGGGGTCGATACGCAGAAGCTATCGCGGCAGGAGATGAGAAGCATCGTCTGCGCCCAGTGCCACGTCACCTATTCGATCCCTAAGGACGCGGACATGCATTCCACGGGGCTCTTTTTCCCCTGGCAGGGAAGCACGATGGGCAATATTTCCGTTGAGAATGTCATCAAGAAGCTCCGGAGCGATCCCTCGTACGGGGAGTGGAAGCAGAGCGTCACGGGGTTCAAGCTGGCCTTCATCCGGCATCCGGAATTCGAGCTCTTCTCGAACAACAGCGTGCACTGGAAGGCGGGCGCTGCCTGTGCGGATTGTCATATGCCCTATACCAGGGTAGGATCATCGAAAGTCTCGGACCACCGGATCACGAGCCCCCTCAAGAACGACATGAAAGCCTGCATGCAGTGCCATACCGAGACCGTTGAATGGCTGCGGAACCAGGTGATCGCGATTCAGGACAGGACCGTCTCGCTCATGATGCGCGCCGGCTATTCCACCTCCGTTGTCGCCAAACTGTTCGAGAAGGTCAACACGGTGCAGGCATCAGGCAAGAACATCGACAAGGCCCTCTATAACAAGGCCAAGGATTACTATGAGGAGGCCTTCTACCGCGTCGTGTTCATCGGAGCCGAAAATTCGGTCGGATTCCACAACCCCACGGAAGCTCAGCGGAACCTCGGCGATGCCGTTGCCTTTGCGGAAAAAGCCGAGGGGTTGCTGCGGCAGGCCCTGTCAAAGGCGGGTGTAGACACGCCAATCAAGGTGGACCTCGAACTGGATAAATATGTCAACGGGCGTGGCCAGAAGAAGCTTGCCTTCCAGAAAAAGATGGAGTTCAAGGACCCCTTTGGGACACAGGACAGGATGTAAGGAATTGATACGGGTTGGGTGAAGACGTTACCGGGGACGGCCTAGGCCGTCCCCTTTTTTTTGCACGAGAAGGGATGTCCTGCTTCCTGTCTGCCTTGCTAAAACCAGTATTCGGGATATTTCCTGTTCTTCGAGAGGTTGTTCACGAGCAAGGCGACGACGAGCAGGATCAGGGCGCCTGCGCCCGCAGGCAGGAACGCATAGGCAAAGCCGAGGTTGTGGATCTTCTGGCCGCCAATGACGGCGATCAGGGCGGTCGCGCCGCCGGGCGGATGCAGCGTCCTGGTCATGAGCATGCTGACGATGGCGATCGACACCGCCATCGAAGCCGCAAGCCAGATCGTGCCGCCGAACATCCGGTAACAGGCGACCCCGATCAGCGCCGATACGATATGGCCGCCGACCAGGTTCCTCGGCTGTGCCAGGGGGCTCTTCACGGCACCGTAGACCAGTACTGCCGAAGCGCCGAAGGATCCGATCAGCAGGGTCAGGTCCCGGGGCTCCAGGTAGGTCGCGGACAAATAACCGCAGGCCCCGATGCCGATCACGGCGCCCAGCCATGACCAGAGCAGTTCCCCGCCGCCGACTCCCGGCGGACTCTTGGCGCCGCCTTTCATCTTTGAGAGGTAATCCGTGACGGTCATGGGCTTCACCAGCATCGCAGGCTTAAGCCCGCGGCGGCGCCTTTACTCATGACCCTTTTTCTCTTCCCGTACAGTTGCATCGACCTGTGACTCCGAACGCCGATCTGCGAAGTGGAGGCCCCACCGGCAGGAGCCGGGGGATTGCAAGTCGCGGGATTCATCACCCTCTTGATTCCATCTTCCCGATGGCCCGGACAATGTCGGCCCGCGAAATGATCCCGATCAGCCTGCCCTCATCATCTACCACGGGCAGCCGTTTTATCCTCCGCTCGTCCAGCAGCTTCGCCACCTCGCTCACGTCGTCGTCGGCCTTGCTCGTGATCGGCGGGAAGCTCATGACCTGTCCCACTGTGTTCCCCGCTTTCCGCGCCGGAACCGGCTCCCCCATGATGCGGTGCAGGATGTCCCGGAACGTATGGCCTTCGTGCAGTCCGGCCAGCATAAGGATGTCCGCCTCGCTGATGACGCCGATGACCACGTTCCGATCGTCCACGACAGGCATGCCGCTCACGCGGTTCTCGGAAAGAAGCCGGGCCGCTTCGTGAATATCGGCAGTGCGCGAGATGGTGACCACCCGCTTCGTCATCACGTCGCGCACGGGCATATGCAGCGCAGCCCGCTCCTGGGCATGACGAAGCGCTATCTCGAAGATCTTCTTCAGGTCTTCTTCCGTCACATCGACGTAGGTCTTCATTTCCCTGATGGCTTCGCGAAGGTCTTCTTCAGAAAGATTGCAGTCTGGCGGCCTGTTTTCCATGGGTTTCCTCGCACGATAAGAGTACCAGAAGAAGCGGAAGGCCGGATATGACGGGCATCATACTGCCGGCACGCAAGCTATTTCTGCCGCTCTTCGGCCTTGGTCACGATCCAGAACACGAACCCGATGACCAGGATTGCCGCGATCAGGTAATAGATGGACTCGGGCTTTTCGTGCTTCAGCGTGGCGATCATGGTCTCCCGGATCATGGTCACGAGGGCGACCCCGACGAACACGCTGATATGGAACTTGCCTCCCTTGAGATGGGCGATCTCGGTGTTCATGAGCTCGATCATGAGCCAGAGCAGCAGCATGGAGCCCAGCGCCGAGATGATGCCGCGCTCCACGTCCCCGCTAAGCAGATGCATGACGTCCTGGGCGAAAAGCCAGACCACGCCCAGCGTCAGGCCGATGAGCGCCAGCACCAGCAGGAGATTCGTGGTCTGGGAGAACCGCTCCGAGAAGGAGATCAGACCGCTCTTGACCTTGTATACCGGCGAGTAGGCCCTGATCTCTTCCTCGATATAGGACGTCGTGATGACGTCAAGGCTGATGTCCAGGATCTTGCCGAGAGAGATGATCTTGTCCGTGATCGTCTTTTTGTCTTCATCCTGTTTTTGCAGGATGCCGATGCAGGCGTTCTTCACCAGGTTGACGGCCCGGTTCATGTAATGGGCATCCACCTTGTGCCTGACATGGGCGGCGCCGATGCGAATGAGCTTTTCATAATACCTGCTGTCGTAGACGCCTGAAAAGAGATCGTGGAACCAGACCCGTTGAGAATCGAAGACGTGCTTCTTCCGAGATTCCTCCGTGAAATACTGGGCAGCGCCCCTGGTCCCCATGATCCAGTCGTTGAGCGTGTTCATGACCTCATCGGTGTGCTCTGCCATGAGCTGTCGCAGGCCGGCCAGCCGCTGTTCGTCCTCCTCCGTGAACCGGTAGTCGTGCTTGATCTCCTTGAATGTCCTCATGGCTGTCCACCCCGCGAACATGGATTTACGGCCGCATGCGAACCGTGCATTTCGATTATATCAGAAGTTTTTCACACAGGGAAGCGAGGGATAGCATGCGGCCTTTTCTTCAACTGCAAAGGCGGGAAGACGGTCCATCTGAACGAAATCTGAAAGCCGGCCATGATGACCACAAGATCGAAATGATGTTGGTTGACGACTGACCGGCTGTAGCGGGGAAAACGACCGTTACTGAAGGATGTCCTGCACGTGGGGCGGAAGATCATCCGGAACGAACGGCTTCGAGGGGAAACGCAGTCCTGCACCCGGCGTCGTGTCTTTTCGATATCCCCGCCGGAGCAATAAAAAAGGGCTTAAGATCATCTTAAGCCCTTTCTCGACATCAGGATCCTTTTTATCTGCCCCTGGCCATCTCTTCCAGCCGCTTAACGCGCTCAGCGATGGGCGGATGGGTGCTGAAGAGGTTCATCAGGCCGCCGCCGTGGAGCGGGTTCACGATGAACATGTGGGCCGTGGCGGGCCTGGCGTCCTCCATGGGAACGACCTGGTTTCCCCGCTCAAGCTTCAGAAGAGCGTTGGAGAGTCCGTGAGGGTTGCCTGCGATACCAGCCCCGCCCTTGTCCGCATCATACTCCCGGGTCCGCGATATGGCCATCTGGACCAGCATGGCCGCGATCGGCGCCACGATCATCATGACGATCGCCACAATTGGGCTCCCGCCCTCGTCGTCGTCGCGCCTGCCTCCGCCAAAGATCATGGACCATTGCGCCATCTGGGCAAGCATGCTGATGGCCCCGGCAACGGTCGCCACGATGGTGCCGGTCAGCATGTCGCGGTGCTTGATATGGGCCAGTTCATGCGCGATGACTCCGGAGAGCTCCTCGCGGGAGAGGATCCGCATGATCCCCTGCGTGACGGCCACGACCGCATGATCCGGGTTCCTGCCCGTCGCAAACGCGTTCGGCGCCTCCTCGGGAATGATATAGACCTTCGGCATCGGCATCCCGGCCTTCTGAACGAGGGTGCGAACGATGGAGTACAGTTCGGGCGCCTGCCCCTCGGTGACAGGCTGGGCGCGGTACATTCTGAGCACGAGCTTGTCACTGAACCAGTACATGCCGACGTTCATGACTGCGGCGAACATGACGGCCATGACCATTCCGCTTCTTCCCCCCAAGGCCCCGCCGATGGCAACAAACAGAACCATGAGAAACGTCATCAAACCGACTGTTTTTACCGTGTTCATAGGCGTAGAATCATCCTCCCTAATCGTGATACAGAATATTTGAATCAACACTACAAATTACCACAGTAAAGGTCCTCCGTCAAGGGACCGGGGAGAAAAGGCGCGCCTGAAACGAAATTTAACCGGAAGGTAGCAGGGATTAATCACTCTCCGTGATTATCCAACTTCTCCCTCTCACCCTTGCGAGCCAGCTTAATCATGATGAGTCAAAGATTACTCAAAATCCTGCAGCGACTCGCCGACCGTGCGTTGGAAAGGGCCCTGCTGCGCAATAGTTCCCTGGTTCCCGGACTCCCTCCGGTCCCCTGTTGCTGATCCAGCGGCTACTTTTCTGTTGACAAGGATGGACCACTTTGTTATAGTTGGTCGTTCCAAGCATCGGAAAGATATACAGAATGCGGGTGTAGCTCAGCTGGTAGAGCACAACCTTGCCAAGGTTGGGGTCACGGGTTCGAATCCCGCCACCCGCTCCATTCAAGGCATAGAAAATAAGGAGTTAACCGACACCGGTTAACTCCTTTTCTATTTCAGCGCCAGTGATTGTGCAATACATTTCGTTCTGGCGGTTCTCGCATATGTTCTTTTATGTGAGAATAATCGATAGGCATTATTGTTAAAGGATCAAGAGATAAAATATGCAAATGATAGATTGAACTTTACTTTTGCTGCAACCGTTCTTTTACTCCCTGGCACACCACGAAAGGCAGGAATGCCTTCACTTTGACATCCTTTTTCAGCTCGTCTAGGATCTCCCGATAGGATCGATTGACTTCTTCCGCGGGAATCCCGAGCTCATATACCAGTCCGTCAATTGCGTGGACGTGCTGCTCATTATTTTTGTCGTAGATTTCCCGGGTCGCTCCGGGTGCCATCTGGTTCTGCATTTTCCCTCCTCTTTGCACTGGGCTGCCGTTGGCAGCAATATAGTATATCAGGTACCGGACAAACCCTTTTTCGCTGGGAACAGGTCACCTTGAAAATAATTGTCCGTGCAACAATAAGTTTTCTTGCGACAATGATCGGCGGCAACGATCATACTTAAAGCAGAGAATAACGTACTTTTCTCATGACCGTCACGCAGCAGAGTGATCCAAAGGATTTTTTATTGCAGTCAACCGATGTTCGTGCACATTCACCTCCTTCTGAACCATATCCTGACACCAACATGTTACAGTAATATTAAAAGTCCCACAAAATTTGCGGTCCTCCCTGAATCAGCTCCGCGGAGTGCGGTTTCAACAGGCAGTCCCTATCCATAGAATATTTTGGATACACATTTCTTACGATATGCATAAGTTCGCCGGGAATGCAGGGGTACTGTCGCTGCAGGCAACTCATTCGCGATGCAGACGGATCTCATTCCAGTTGATAAGAGGATTTGAGGTTTATTTGCCGCTTATGAATGATCCGGCTTCCGATATTTTCCTTAAGAGAGCAAAAGGATAGGGGCGTTGTTAGCAGTTTTTGAACTTGACATCCCCCCCTTTTTCCACTAATATTCACTCTGTTTCAGGCAGACATACGGCGCTGTCCGGATCGTGTGTCCGCACAGAGAGTACCGAGTTCGGGGTACGGAGTTAACCTAATACGTTTCGTAACTTCCGGCTCACGTCCTTGTCATCCCGCTCCCTACTCCCAGCTCACTATTCAGGACTTCTTGTACGACAGCGGCGGCGTAGCCAAGTGGCTAAGGCAGAGGTCTGCAAAACCTTCATTCATCGGTTCAAATCCGATCGCCGCCTCCATTTTCACGCTCAACCGAAAACAGCAACCGCCATGGCACGAGGTGCGGGAAGAATTGATCCCCGTTTTTTTGACTCGGCTTTTTCCTGTTTGTCCTGATTTGATCTGATCTGTTGCCGTAATTATCCGTGTTCATCTGTGTTTATCCGTGGTTACACTTCTCTTCTTGCGTTTATTGGTTTTAAGCTATGCACCACTCCGACTTCGTCCACCTGCACCTCCACACCGAATACAGCCTGCTCGACGGAGCGAACGCGCTCGACGCCCTCATCAAGAAAGCTGTTGACCTCAAGATGCCGGCCATCGCCGTGACGGACCACGGCAACCTGTTCGGCGCGCTCGATTTCTACCTCAAGGCCACGAAGGCCGGCATCAAGCCCATCATCGGGTGCGAGATGTACGTGGCCCCCGGTTCGCGCTTCGAGAAGACGGGCACTGCGAGCCAGCACGACGAAAGCTTTTACCACCTGATCCTCCTGTCCCGGGACCGGCAGGGATACAAGAATCTTGTCAAGCTGGTTACGGCCGCCTATCTCGAAGGCTTCTATTACAAGCCCCGCATCGACAAGGAGATCCTTCGGCAGCACAGTCAGGGTCTGATCGGCATGTCGGCCTGTCTCTCGGGTGAAGTGCCCAGGCTGCTCCTGCAGGGCCGGTATGAGGACGCGAAGAAGGCGGCCCTCGAGTACCAGGACATCCTGGGCATGGGGAATTTCTACTTCGAGCTGCAGGACAACGGCATCCCGGAACAGGAGCAGGCGAACCGGGAACTGATCAGACTCTCGAAGGACACGGGCATCCCGCTCGTGGCCACCAATGACTGCCACTACCTGAACAGGGAGGACCACAAGTCCCACGACGCCCTGCTCTGCATCCAGACCGGGAAGACCGTAAAGGACGCGAATCGCATGCGGTTCTCTTCGGAGACCTTCTACGTGAAGACACCGGAGGAAATGAAAAGATCCTTCGCCCATGTTCCGGAGGCCATCTCGAACACGATAGCGATCGCCGAACGCTGTAATATCCAGCTCGAACTCGGCAAGTACCATCTGCCCCACTTTCCGGTCCCGGACGGCTACACCAGGGAATCCTTCATGGCGGAGCTGGCCCGCAAAGGACTGGAGGATCGGTTCCGGGAGATCGAGGCCGTGCGCGGCCCGGGCAGCTTCGATCCCGGGGTCTACCGTTCGCGGCTCGAGTCCGAGATCGCCATGCTTGAAAAGATGGGCTTTGCCGGATACTTCCTGATCGTCTGGGACTTCATCCGCTACGCCAAGGAACACGGCATTCCCGTGGGCCCCGGCCGCGGTTCGGCCGCCGGAAGCCTCGTCGCTTACAGCCTCAGGATCACGGACCTCGATCCCCTGCCTTACAACCTCCTGTTCGAGCGCTTCCTGAACCCCGAGCGCATCAGCATGCCCGACATCGACGTGGACTTCTGCATGGACCGGCGCGACGAGGTATTGAAGTACGTGACCGAGAAGTACGGGCAGGACCACGTGACCCAGATCATCACCTACGGCACGATGATGGCCAAGGGCGTGATACGTGACGTAGGGCGGGTGCTCGACATCCCCTATTCCGAGGTCGACAAGGTCGCCAAGCTCGTGCCGAACACGCTGAACATCACGCTGGAAGATGCCATCAAGCAGGAGCCCCGGTTCAAGGAACTCATGAAGGACTCCCGCATGGCGGAGCTGATCGAGATCGCGCGCAGCCTCGAAGGCCAGGTGCGCCACGCGTCAAAGCACGCGGCCGGCGTGGTCATTTCCGAGGAGCCGCTCACGGAATACGTGCCCCTCTTCAAGACGCCGAAGGACGAGATCACGACCCAGTTCGATATGAAGGGCGTCGAGAAGATCGGGCTCGTGAAGTTCGACTTCCTCGGACTCCGCACGCTGACCGTCATCGACAAGGCCGTCAAGACCGTCAACGACCGTCTCGCGACGGCGCCCCTGGCGGACTCGGAGCGGTTCTCGATCTCCCGCATTCCCCTGAACGACCAGAAGACCTATGACCTGCTGTCGCGGGGCGAGACGGCCGGTATCTTTCAGCTCGAATCCTCGGGCATGCGGGACATCGTGGTCAAAATGAAGCCGCAGTGCTTCGAGGACCTTATCGCGCTGGTCGCCCTGTACCGCCCGGGGCCGCTCCAGAGCGGCATGGTGGATGACTTCATCAAGCGCAAGAAGGGCGCCACGAAGATCACCTATGAGCTGCCGGCGCTCGAACCCATTCTAAAGGACACCTACGGCGTCATCGTTTACCAGGAGCAGGTGATGCAGATCGCCCGGACCCTGGCGGGCTATTCCCTGGGCGGCGCGGACCTGCTCCGGCGGGCCATGGGAAAGAAGGACCCCGAGGTCATGGCCAAGGAGAAGGTGCCTTTCCTCGACGGGGCGAAAAAAGAGGGCATCGACCTGAAAAAGGCCGAAAAGATCTTCGACCTCATGGCCAAGTTCGCGGAGTACGGGTTCAACAAGTCGCACAGCGCCGCCTACGCCCTGATCTCGTACCAGACGGCCTATTTGAAGGCCCACTACCCCGTCGAATACATGGCGGCCCTGCTCACGAGCGAAGTCCAGGACACGGACAAGGTGGTAAAGTACATCCACGAGGCGCGCCAGATGGGCATCGATATCCTGCAGCCGGACGTGAACACGAGCATGTGGGACTTCACCGTGGTCGATGCGCACGACCGCGAGGCCGTGGAGCCGGGCAGCACCATCGGATCGATCCGGTTCGGACTGGCGGCGGTCAAGAACGTGGGGCTCTCGGCCATCGAGGCCATCATCGAGGCGCGGGAGTCAAAGGAAGCGTTCACGTCGATCATCGACTTCTGCAAGAAGGTGGACCAGCGCCGCGTGAACCGGCGCGTGATCGAGGCGCTGATCAAGTGCGGCGCCTTCGACGGGAACGGCGCCCGGCGGGCACAGATGATGGAAGGCCTGGGCATGATCATCGACCAGGGAAGCAAGCACCAGGAGCAGGAAGCCATCGGACAGTTCAGCATCTTTGACTCCCTGGGGTCGCATAAGGAAGCCTCGCTGCCCGACGTTCCGGAATGGAACGAGGGACAGCTCCTTGCCCATGAGAAAGAGAGCATCGGGTTCTACCTGTCCGGCCACCCCCTCGCCGCGTACCAGACGGACATGGCGCGCTACGCCACGGCGACGACGGAGACGCTCGACGCGGCGACGGACGGCAAGGAATTGACCATCTGCGGCGTCATCGCGGGCATGAAGATCAAGGTCACGAAGAGGAGCCAGGAGAAGATGGCCATCCTGAACCTCGAGGACCTTTCCGGGACCGTCGAGGTCGTCGTCTTCCCCGATCTCTACAAGACGTCCCACCACCTGCTCCTGACCGATACGCCGCTCCTGATCGCGGGCCAGCTCGACAAGAGCGAACAGGGCAACAAGATCAAGGCGACCCGGCTCCATCTGCTCGCCGAGGTCAAAAAGCGGGGCACGACGCGCATGGACATCATGTTCAACGCCACGGGCCTGACCCCGGAGGACCTTTCCCGGGTCAAGGATATCCTGCTCAGATACAAGGGCTCCATTCCGGTCTATCTCCGCCTTCGGAACCCGACGCGCCCCGACTCCCTGATCTCCGTGGACAGGGAGATCCGTGTGAACCCCACCGCACAGCTCATCAGCGAGATCGAGGCCGTGCTCGGTGCGGGCGTCGTATCCCTCGGCTGATTCACGTCTGCCGGAGAGCAGGTCCGATCCGGTTTCCCCCTGCGCGATGACGGGTCCCGCATAAGACGCGTCCCCTGAAACACATGAACCCTTACCTCAAGATGACACCCGGGAACGCTCCTTCCCGCTCGCCCGCCTGTCCGAACCTTGACACCGGACATTCACGGGAGTAGTATCCATCCAGCGGCAGTCCTTTGCGGGATGTTTCCCTATGGCAAACAAATTCCAGGACCTCCAAACCGTCACCGCAAAGGATGTGCACCACGCGCTCCAGCGGAACGACCCCGAGGAACTCCAGTTCGTATCCCTCACGCTCGCCCTTTCCGACCTTGACTTCAGCCTTACCCAGGCCGTCTGTATCCAGCTCTGCTCCAGCGGGGACAGCCGGGTCCGCGGCAATGCGCTCGTCAGCCTCGGCCATCTGGCCAGGCGCTTCCGGAAGCTCGACGCAGCGGGTGTCCTGCCGGTCATCGAGGCCGCGCTCGAGGACCGGGACGAGTCCGTCCGGTCAAGTGCAAAATCCGCGGCGGACGAGATCCACCAGTTCCTGCATTGGAGCATCAGGGGTCATCAATACGGCTGAGGTTGCGCTCCGTACGCAAAAACCCGCCAAATTATTCTTGCCATGCAGAAGGCTTTATGACATAATTTGCAATTCCGGTTGAAGGAGTGCCCGTGGCGAAAGCGAATATTCTCCTCGTAGAAGACAACAAGATGCAGGCATCGATCATCAAGGAGTACCTGGAGAAGAACGGCTACCTCGTATTCTGTGCGGAAGACGGCATGTCTGCATTCAAGACCGCCAAGACCGGCGCCGTGGATCTCATCCTCCTTGACCGTATCCTGCCGGATATCGACGGAAACGATGTCTGCCGCTGGTTGAAGCTGGACCAGAATACGAAAAACATCCCGATCATCATGCTCACCGCAAAGGACTCCGTGCACGACCGGGTCGCGGGACTCGAGGCCGGTGCCGATGACTACCTCCCCAAACCCTTCGATGAGTCAGAGCTGAATGCCCGCATCTATGTTCGGCTCAGAACAAAGACCCAGCAGGACGAGCTGCTGCAGAAGAACCGGCAGCTCGAGGACATGCTGACGCGCGTGGAAACCCTCGCGGTCATGGACTCCTTGACCACGCTGTTCAACCGGCGGCGCTTCGAATACCTGCTCGCGAACGAGTTCAAGCGCGCCCTCCGGTACCGGAACCCCTTGAGCTGCATGATGATCGACATCGACCACTTCAAGAAGGTGAATGACGAGCGCGGTCATCAGAGCGGTGACGTGGTGCTCAAAGAGGTCGCCCAGCTCATCCAGGCCAGCATCCGCGAGGTCGACACGCCCGCCCGCTGGGGCGGCGAAGAGTTCGTTGTCCTGAGCCCGAACACGCCGAAGGCGAATGCCAAGCTTGCAGCCGACCGGATCCTCATGGCAGTATCGCAGCATGCGTTCACCGGCTTCGACGACAGACAGATCACGGTCAGCATCGGCCTTGCGGGTTTGCCGGACCCTTCCCTTGATTCACAGGAAAAACTGCTCCACGCGGCGGACCTTGCCATGTATGAAGCGAAGAAACAGGGCCGGAACCGCGTCGTCATGCTTTGACCTGCCCTCCGCGTGATGCCGCCTGACACTCCCTTCACGCATTCCCTTCCCGTGGACATGCGGGACACCGGCCTTGCAAAATAAGCCGAATATGGGTATAGTACCGCTTCTGGCCATCCCGCGACCTGGCATGCCCCGGCTCCCGCCGGGGTGGAATGCACCGAAATCCGCGCCGTGCACTCATGCCCGCCTGGCGCGGGAGAGAGGTCGCCTTATTAAGGGGAGCCTCCGGCTCCCCCCGAAGGGGGCTCCACTGATTACATTTCAACACTACCTGGAACAATGGGCTCTGCTCTCGCTCGAAAAGCGGGACAGGCTGCTCTCGCTCGTCGGAGACCACCAGTACGAGCTCAACCTCGATGCGGGAACGATCCGTATCAATGAGTTCGAGTTCCCGATGCAGGTCATCGGCACGGAATCGGACAATACGCTCACATGGCTCTGGGCATGGGCCGAGGAGCAGACCGAGATCCCCGAGGGACTGCTTGACGCATCGCTGCAGCTGAGGCAGTGGGGTATGAGCCAGGGTCTGGCCGAGTTCACGACGCCTTCGATCGACCTCGTCCGCATTGATGGCAGCGCCATCGCGATGATCTCGGCACAGGTGTGCAAGGCAAGCTGCTCCTTCCGCGATGCTTACGAAGGCGGCGCCGTGCATCTCCTGCTGTTCGACCGGGCAATCGATTCACAGCCGTCCTTCGACCGGGCAAGGCTCGTACAGCGTCTTGCGGACGTCTCTTCACGGTACGACCTCAACCACCGCGGTACGCTTCTTTCCTATCTCCGGCTGAAGGGGCTTTCCCCCCTTGAGCAGGACGGCGTCATCTCCTGCGAGCTCGAGTCCGGGGAGCGGCTGAATGCGGAGTTCGATGCCGCGGGCGGCCTCACCATGATAAACGGGGCAGCTTTCATCCCTTGACCGGCACACCGCGGAACATTTCGGGAGTATGGCATGAGTCTTCTCGACAGACTGGATAGAAAACTGCGGCGGTACGCAATTCCGAACGTGACGCTCTACATCATTCTCGGCCAGGTGCTGTTCTTTGTCTTCGCCCTATCGGGCCGGTTCATCCTGGAACGGGTTCTCCTGATCCCCGACCGCGTCCTTGCGGGAGAGTGGTGGCGCCTGATCACCTTCGTGTTCATTCCGCCGGCCACCAGTCCGATCTTCGCGTTCTTCGCGTGGTACCTGTTCTATCTCATGGGAAACGCCCTCGAAGGCCGCTGGGGTGCCTTCCGGTATAATGTGTTCCTGCTCGTCGGGTACGCGGTCACCGTGGCCGTGACTTTTCTCTTTCCCTATTTTGCCGCGACGAACATCTTCATCGCCGGTTCGGTGTTTCTGGCCTTTGCCTACCTGTACCCCGATTTCCAGCTCTACCTCTTCTTCATCCTCCCCGTGAAGATCAAATGGCTGGCCCTCCTCACATGGCTCGGCTATGCCTACGAGATGATCACCGGCTCGTGGCACACGCGCCTGCTCGTGCTCGCGTCGATCAGCAATTTTCTTTTGTTCTTCGGCAGGGACATTCTCTGGCGGATGAAGGCGGGGAACCGGAAGATGGTCTTCCAGTCGAAACAGTACACGACCGGCCGGGAGCCATTCCACACGTGCGCAGCCTGCGGCAAGACCGACCTCTCGGACCCCCAGATGGAGTTCAGGTACTGCCCGGAATGCGGCGGGCTCGGGTACTGCAAGGACCATATCTTCAATCACGAACACGCAAAAAAATCGGGGAAATGACGGCGGGGCAGGTCTTCCGCGACGCTGATACAATCCCGTTCTGAATGAGGGCTGCGCATCAGCGGTTCTCAGAGATCGGACGTCCTGTGCATGGCCCGGCTGAGGGTTTCGCTTAATTCCGAAACGCGGTACGGCTTTTTCACGACGCCGGAGAAACCGTACGATTGATAATCAGCCATAATGGGGTCGTCGGAATAGCCGCTCGAAACAATGGCCCTGACGTGCGGATCGAATGCGCGGAGCTCCCGGACCGCCTCCTTGCCGCCCATCCCGCCCGGTATCGTCAGGTCCATGATGACCGCATCGAAACCCCTTCCTGCAGCCTTCGCGTCACGGTACAGCCTGATCGTTTCACTTCCGTCCCGGCTGCTCACGGCTTCATAACCGAGTTCGATGAGCATGGACATCACCACCGCGCGCACGATCTCTTCGTCGTCCATCACCAGGACCCTTCCCTTTCCTCCGATGATTGCCGTTTCCTCCGCGCGCCGCGGAGCGGCTCTCCCCTCCGCTGAGGGAAGATGCAGCGTGAAGGTCGTGCCCCTCCCGAGGATCGAAGCGACATCGATGTGTCCGCCGTGGCTCTTCACGACGGAATAGGCGATGGCGAGGCCCAGCCCGCTCCCCCGCTGCTTCGTCGTGAAGTAGGGATCGAAGATCTTTGATAGGTGCTCCGGGGGTATGCCGATGCCCTGGTCCTCGATCCGGACCTGCACGAAGTCGCCCGACAGGGCCGGGGCGGTTATTGCCGTGCCGGCCCCGCAGTTCTGCGCGGCGATGACGAGCGTCCCGCCCCGGGGCATGGCCTGGCATGCGTTGATGACGAGGTTATGGAAGACCTGCGCCAGCTGCCCGGCATCTGCTTCGACCGGCTTCAGGTCTTCGTCCAGCCGGTACTCGACCCTTACATTGCTCCCCCGGACCGCGAAGCCGACGGCATCCCGGATCAGCGGGCCGAGAGCGATCAGTTTTTTGACCGGGCTCCCGCCCCGGGCAAAGGTGAGGAGCTGCTGTGTCAGGTCCCTCGCATGGAGGGACGCTTTCTCGGCCTCGTCAATGCGCTGGTAAAGCGGATTGCTCCGGTCCAGCCGTATCTTGGCAAGCGAGAGGTTGCCCAGGATGCCCGTCAGGATGTTGTTGAAGTCATGCGCGATGCCGCCTGCCATGACCCCGATGGACTCCAGTTTCTGGGACCGGAGCACCTCGGCCTCGAACCGCTTGCGGTCCGTGATATCGATCAGTATCCCCCGCAGCCCTGCCGGTCTGCCGTCCCGGACGATCGGTATCGCATGGACCGTACCAGGGAAGGTCGTGCCGTCCTTCCGGATGGCCATGTATTCCTGATGTTCGTTCCGGCTTCCCCGCATTCTTTCCTGGATTTTCTGCAGGGCCCGCTCGCGGTCCTGGGGCGCGATCACGTCGGCGACGTTCAACCCC
>DATIZR010000019.1 GCA_035516965.1 Nitrospirota bacterium | reverse complement strand
CCGGGCACAGTGTTTGAGATTTGTCTTGACGAACAAGCGTTTCCTGTGTTAAAAAGTATCCGTTCGGGCGCTTAGCTCAGCGGGAGAGCACTGCCTTCACACGGCAGGGGCCGCTGGTTCAATCCCAGCAGCGCCCACCATCAATTACAAGGAGTTAGCTGACCAAGGCTAACTCCTTTTCCGTTTTTGTGCTGTAACCGTGATCTTGGTGGCAGGTGTGCAGTTCGGGGACGCATTCAAGCAGCTGTCAAGCACGTTTACGGCCTTCTTTTTGTGTGCAGGGGTCAAGGAAAATAAAAAAAGCCGGCTTCGTGGGCCGGCCGATTTTCTTTATGGTCGCGCATGCGAGGGATCATCCCTCCTGCAGCTTCTCCTCTTCTTCCTGGCGGGTTTTGCATTCGATGCAGAGCGTGGTCACCGGCCGGGCCTCAAGGCGTTTCATGTTGATCTGTTCTCCGCAGGATTCGCACACGCCGTACGTGCCGCCTTCGATACGCGCGATTGCCTCATCGATTTTCTTGAGCAGCTTCTGCTCCCGTCCTCTGAGCCTCAGCATGAAGTTGCTGTCCAACTCGGCCACAGCCTGGTCTGTGGGGTCGGGAAAACTTTCCTTCTCGGTGGTGATCTTGCTGTTCAGCGTCTGCCCCGCCTCGTTCAGCAGTTCATTCCGCTGCTTGAGAAGCTTCTTTTTGATGGTCAAGAGTTTGCTGTCCATACTGAATCCCCGTAAAACAGACCGTGCGACCGGCGTTTTGCGCCACTACAACGACCGCCGGTTGAAATTGAATGCGGTACTATATCAAAAAAGGTCAAACGAGTCAATTGATAAATCCGCGAGGACAGCGGCGAGGAGACGCCTGCTTCGGTCGCCGGGTTTCGCCAATTGACAAAAAGGGGAAGAGCGGTTACTATTTGCCATGCTGAACGAAAAGCAGAAGCTGACCACGCTCATCAGGCTCGGCATCGAGCTGACCGGCGTGAAGGACATCGACGTCCTGCTCGAGAAGATCCTCAGGGAAGCGCGCACGCTGGTAAACGCCGATGCGGGATCGATCTACATAAGGGAAGACGATCAGCTGAAATTCAGCTATACGCAGAACGATACGCTCCAGAAACGATTGCCGCCGGGTAAGAAACTCATTTACTCCACATTCTCCATCCCGATCAACAGCAAGTCCCTCTCCGGCCATGTCGCCCATACCGGCGAAACCCTGAATCTCCCCGATGTATACGAGCTCGGGCCAGGGCTTCCCTACTCCTTTAACAAGCAGTATGATAATTTGTCCGGCTACCGGACCACTTCGGTGCTGACCTTTCCCCTAAAGACCAACCGTGGTGACGTCATCGGAGTCCTGCAGCTCATCAACGGGAAGGACGGGAGGGGCAAGGTCGTTGCCTTTAAAAAGAGCGACGAACCGCTCATCCTGAACTTTGCCAACACAGCGGCGGTGGCGATTGAACGGGCACAGATGACGCGCGCCATGATCCTGCGCATGATCAAGATGGCCGAACTGCGCGACCCGAAGGAGACGGGAGCCCATGTGAACCGGGTCGCGTCCTACGCGGTTACGATCTACGAGAACTGGGCGACGAGGCGGGGCATTGCCCAGGAGGAGATCGAAAAGAACCGAGACGTTCTGCGCATGGCAGCCATGCTGCACGACGTCGGCAAGGTTGCCATCTCGGACTCGATCCTGAAAAAGCCGGACCGGTTCACGCCGGAAGAATACGAGATCATGAAACGGCACACCTACCTCGGCGCACGACTGTTCTCGGAGCTGTACTCGGACTTCGACGATGCGGCCTCGGTTGTCGCCCTGAACCATCACGAATATTTCGACGGGGGCGGCTATCCCGGCTACATCAATGTGCTCGATGGAACGCCGCTACCCGGCCGGATGGACAACACCGGGATCGCCCGGGGAAAAAGGGGTGAGGAGATACCCGTATTCGGACGGGTCGTCGCCATTGCCGACGTCTATGATGCGCTCTCGTCGCGAAGGGTCTACAAGGAAGCGTGGGACGAGTCCCGGGTGCTCGAGACGATCAGGACAGTCGCCGGCAAGCAGTTCGATCCCGAAATGATCGATGCCTTTTTCTGCTGCCTTGACACGATTCATAGCATCACGGAACGGTACCCGGACCACTGAAGACGGGCTGTTTGCATTGCGGCGGGATGCGAATCCTGGACGGCGTGCTTGCCTGATCGATCGTATGAAAAAAAAGAACCCAACAGGCCCGTTGGCCTCGTTCAACAACAATCCCTTCAAGTCCCTCAAAAGCATCAAGCCCAAGCTCGAACCACCTGGACCTGGAAGGCCGTCCCCGGGACGAAGGGAAAAACAAGAAGAGGACGCCGCCGGTCTCTTCATGCGGGCAGTGTCCGGTGCGCGTGCGCTTCATGCCGACGAGCCCGGTGAGACGCCGGAGCTGAAAAAGAACAAGGCCCCTGATGGCGAGAGCGGTGACGAGCAGGAACAGCAGCTGTTTCTCCAGGCCATGCAAAAAATCGGCACGACCCTTAGCAAGCTGCAGTCGGAAAGTGAATCGGGAGAGGAGGCGAGACAGTCCGTTTCCAGCCGGCTGAAACAGCTCAGGCGCGGGACGATCCGTATCGGCGAGGAACTGGACCTCCACGGTCACCTGAGGAAAGAAGCGGTGCTAAAGCTGGAGCATTTCGTGAGCGCAGCATACCACCGGAGGCAGAAGGCCGTGCTTGTCATCACCGGCAAAGGGATCAACTCTCCCGAAGGGCCTGTCCTCCCGGGAGCGGTCGCGGACTGGCTGCGCGGGAAGGGGAAGGCGATGGTTGCGGAGTTTGCACCGGCTCCCCGGGACCGGGGCGGAAGCGGAGCCTTTGTGGTGTTTCTCAAGAATCCCCGACGCACCTGAGCGAATCGTTGCGGCTGCTCCCCGCGGACCCTCTTTCGATTACCCAGCTGCGCAGTGATACGCTTCGCAGAAGCGCACGGCCAGCGGCGGTCTGCGCGGCGACCCCCCTTCGGCGATGAGGCGACAAGGTGTGGCTCAGAGCACGAGAATATCGCTCGGGCCCCTCTGGATCAAGGCCAAGTATCCCCTCCCCTGCGAAGGATAGACTCCCGGACTGTTCCGATTCTACGAGGATCTGCCTCGAGGTGCGGTCACGAGCCCTTCTCCTTGACAGGCACCTGTTCCGGTGCTACTGTAAAATCAGAGGGTAATAGTCCCGATTAAGCCGGCCACTTCGGGAAGAGTGGGCGGTAGCGACGGGTCTTCATTCCGACGTGAGAACAGCCGGGTTGCCGAAAGAACAATCACGAGGACCGTTCGGCTTTTTTTGAAGTAACACGGTACCGCAGTGAACAGGGGACTTCCGGGGGGAATGCTGGCTGAGAGGGTGAGGGCAGGGATGCGCGGTTCCATAACGGCCTTCGCCCCTTTTCCGCTTCCGGGGTCGTTTGTTCTCCGGCGTGATGAGAGGAGGAGAATACTATGGCCGATCCTCGAAAGACAGGAGTATCGGGCATTACGGGAAAAATGGTCTCGATCCGGCATGCAACGGGCAGCGATCTGATTAATGTGGAAGAATATCTCCGGGATCACCACGCGGGTTCCGATCTCGGAAATGCCGAAGTGGTCGTCGCAGCAGAGGAGAGGCGCATCATCGGCTTTGGTATCCTGAAAAAGGAAAACGATGCCGGATGCATTTCCCTGTTCGAAGACAGCAGGAGAAAGGGCATAGGATCATCGATCATAAAACACCTGGCGGAACATGCTCTGCTCAAGAGAGTGTATGCTTCGCGCTACGCCAGCTACTTCACTCATGCCGGTTTCAGCCGGGTGCAGAAGGGGCCTTCCCCGCGGGCGACGAGAAGTGGTGACCCGTGCCGGGGGCACTTGATGGAACGATTGTCCCTTGCCGCCTATGGGAAATAACACGACCGGGGAAGGCAGGGTATGAGCGATCGGCTGTATGACTGCATCATCATCGGTGCGGGCCCCGGAGGGCTGCAGGCGGCCATCTATCTGGGCAGATACAACAGGGACGTGGTGCTGCTCGACCGGAGCGGCGGCAGGACATGGCATGCGAAGCACATTGAGAATGTTGTCGGCCATCGCGATATAGCCGGAAGCGAGATCATCGCTCTCGGGAAGGAGCAGGCCAGAAGATTCAACGTGCGGGTGGAGCGGGAGCCCGTCAAGGCCGTTCAAAAGAACGGGGAATTTGTCGTTTCGACCACGGACAGGGCCTATCGATCGCGGTTTGTCATCGCGGCGTCAGGAGTGACGGATGTCCTCCCGCCTCTCGAAAATGTGCACCGGTTCCTCGGGATCAGCTACTTTACCTGCGTCGATTGCGACGGCTATAAAACAACGGATAGGAAGCTGATCGTTATCGGGAATTCTCTCCAAGTCGTGAACCTGGCGATCGCCATGAAGCAGATGTACACAAGAGACATCACCTTCATTCCCTGCGAGTTCACTCTGCCCGCGGCCGCTATCGAGGTGCTGGGCGACGAGGCCATTCGTGTCGTCGTAGAAGAGCCGGCGGCTATTATCGGCACGGAAAAGATGGAGGCGATCGAACTAAAGGGCGGCAAGCGTATTCCCTGTGAAGTCATCATGGCGTCCTTCGGCATCACGCTGAACGACGGCTATTTGAAAGGATTAGCGCTCAAGAAGGACGCCGCCGGGTTCAAGTACGCGGTAAGCGGCGCGTACGAATCGTCCCTTCGCGGGCTTTATATCGTGGGGCCCCTGAATACGGGCCAGGACCAGGTGGCTATCGCGGCAGGGGAAGGGGCCGTGGCCGCCATTGACATCAAC
Organism: Nitrospirota bacterium; assembly: GCA_035516965.1. Lineage (NCBI taxonomy): Bacteria > Pseudomonadati > Nitrospirota > Nitrospirota bacterium. The sequence goes on along the minus strand of DATIZR010000019.1, from coordinate 52,122 downwards.
AAAAGACTCCTGGAAGAGTATGACCTTCGCTGACGGAGGACCGGGCCGCGGTGGTGTCTGTCAGCCAGGAGCCGGAAGCTCTTGCAGCGGGCGGCATCCCGTACTGCCGAGAACTGACCCGCTGGCCGTGCAATGAGCCGCGAACTCATCATGGACTTCCTCATTGTTTGGTTGACAATCCTGCTGCTCCGCATTACAATCCCGAGCATTCGCAGCTGAACACTTCCCGACATTCTGTTTTCGTGAGGAGAGACCATTGTGGCCATTACTGTAAAGAACCCCATCGTCGAGATGGACGGCGACGAGATGACGAGGATTATCTGGAGGATGATCAAGGACAAGCTCCTCTTCCCCCATCTCACGATGGACCTCAAGTACTTCGATCTGGGCGTGAAGCACCGCGACGAGACCGACGACAAGGTCACGATCGACGCAGCAAATGCGGTCAAAGAGTTCAGCGTGGGAGTTAAATGCGCGACCATAACGCCGAACGCGGCGCGCGTGAAAGAGTACGGCCTCAAGCAGGCGTGGATGAGCCCGAACGCAACGATCCGCTCGATACTGGACGGAACGGTCTTCCGCAAGCCGATCATTGTTCGGAACATCCCTCCGGCGGTCAGAAGCTGGAAGAAGCCGATCAGCATCGGCAGGCACGCCTACGGAGACATCTACAAGTCGGTGGAGTACAAAGTCCCGTCAGCAGGAAAGGCCGAGATCGTGTTCACACCAGCGGACGGGAGAAGCAAGGTAGTTCTCACGGTCCACGACTTCAAGGGTCCCGGTGTCGTCATGGGCATGCACAATACCGAACAGTCTATCCGGAGCTTCGCGAGGGCATGCATCAACTACGCAGTGGGAGAAAAATGCGATCTCTGGTTCGGGGCCAAGGACACGATATCCAAAACCTATCATGCCTTTTTCAGGGAAATCTTCGACCACGAGGCTGAGGCGAGGAAAGCGGACTTCGAGAAGCTCGGCATCAGCTATCGCTACATGCTGATCGATGACGCGGTGGCGCAGATCATGAAGGCCGAGGGTGGCATGCTCTGGGCCTGCATGAACTACGACGGGGACGTGATGAGTGACATGGTGGCCTCGGGCTTCGGCAGCCTGGGGCTCATGACCTCGGTCCTCGTCTCGCCTGAAGGTAGGTATGTGTACGAGGCGGCGCACGGAACCGTCATGCGGCATTACTACGAGCATCTCAGGGGAAACCCCACTTCGACAAATGCCGTTGCATCAATCTTTGCCTGGACCGGTGCCCTGGCGCGCCGCGGCGAAATGGACGGGACACCCGATGTTGCCGCCTTTGCCCGAACGCTGGAATCGATCGTGGTCGGGACCATTGAAGGAGGGACCATGACCAAGGACCTGGCGGCCATCGCGGAGCCGACGCCGGGGAAATACGCTCTGACCGAGGAGTTCATCGACAGGGTCGCCGAGCAGGTGTGATGACTCTGGATCGACTGCATGGGCGACACGCGGAGATGAGAAATGCCTCCGAATCTGGATATTTTTCGCTGCTCGAGTCTCGTCGGCATACCCAGTCAGACGAGAAGTCCTGCTTGCCACTATCCCCGTTGGGAAAAATGCAGCCGCCCCGTCACGCCTGACCGCTGATCGGTACCGGTCAGCGGAGCAGTCGTCATTTCCCGCCCATATCTTCACCAAGAAATGTAGTCGGCAGAAGGTTTAAAATAGGATATAGTTGTTGACAGCGACTTTCCTAACATGTTAATATTTCCGCGGCGTTACGGTATCGGGTGACTAGGTTGGCTGGGGAAAAAATATTAAACATAGACGACAGCCCGACGGTCCAGCGGTTGATCGAGATGATCCTGTCGTCTCAAGGATACAAGGTCGTCCTTGCCTCCGACGGCGAGGCAGGCATCGCCATGGCCAAGGCGGAAAAGCCCGAGGTTATCCTCGTCGACTTCGTGATGCCCAAGATGAACGGGTTCCAGGTATGCAAGACTCTGAAGGAAGACCCGGAATTCCAGGACACTCCCATCATCCTCGTAACGTCAAAGGGCGACAAGGTCGGGAGCAAGTTCATCGACGTTCTTGGCATCACCGAATATTTTACGAAGCCCTTTCAACCGGAGGAGCTTCTCGCAAAGATCCGCGAGGTCATCGACGGGCGAAAAGCCGCCGCACAGGCGAAAACGGCCCGCGAAGTAAAGAGGGCTTCTCCCGCTGCTCCCGCCGCCCCGTCCTCGCCTTCACCGGCTCAACCGGCCTATGCCGCCGCAGCGCAGTCATCGGGACTGGAAGCTCTGGTCCGGGATATTGTGGAAAAGACACTCGAAGAGTTCGTCCGCATGAGGCTTCCCGACATCATCCGGCAGGAACTCGGGAAGGGACCGGCACCTACCAATGCCGGCATCCAGGGCAACCTCGCGAGCTTCCGGATCGTCGAGGTGATGCAGATGCTCGGCTTGCAGCGTCAGACCGGCAAGCTTGCCATCTCCCGCCAGAACGAGCATGCCGACATTTATTTCCGTGACGGGGCTGTCGTGTTTGCCTCATCCTATAGTGGACAGGACGGTGGTATCGAAGCGCTGCTCAAAAAAACGTGCCGGTTGGCCGAAGAGAGCCTGAAATACGTCGAGCGCATCGCCGAAATGACGGCAAAGCCGATCGACAGCGTGCTTGCCCAGGAGAAGCTGCTCGACCTGAAGACCTTCGGGGAGTGCCTCCGCAGGCATACCGAGTCCGCCGTCTACAGGGTCATGTCCTGGCGCGATGGCGACTTTGTCTTCGAGAGATCGTCGCCGCCCCAGTTCACGACACAGCTCCAGATCAAGGTTGACGACCTGCTTCTCGAGGGCGCGCGCCGGGCTGACGAGTGGACCCTGATCCAGCAGAAGATCCCGAGCTTCGCGGCGGTCTTCGAGGCCATGATCGGGAATGCCGAGGAGCTGACGACGCGGGGCATGAGCGATACGGACATGACGGTCTTCTCCCTCATCGACGGCAGGCGGACGATTCAGGAGATCATCGACCTGTCCTGTCTGAGCGAGTTCGATGTGGCGAAGAGCATGTTCATCCTTCTCTCCGTGAATCTGATCCGGAAACGGAAATAAAAGAAGAGCGCCCGGAACCTGCAGGAATAAAAGGAAAACTTGACACTACAAAAGAAATATGTTAATTTTTGTATACTCTTTGCGTGCTGAAAAAAGGAGAACACAATGGCCAAAATACTCATAGCGGACGACAGCTTGGCGGAGCTCCAGATATTCCAGGCGGCTTTGCAGCCGACAGGCCATACGCTGGTGACCGTGATGGACGGTGAAGCCGCCGAGGAAAAGGTAAAGTCCGAGAAGATCGACCTTATCATTCTCGATGTGATCATGCCGAAGAAGAATGGCTTCCAGGTCTGCAGGGACATCAAGACCAATGACCAGTTCAAGAACATCCCCGTCATCATGGTCACCTCGAAAGACCAGGAGAGCGATAAGTTCTGGGGGATGAAACAGGGCGCCGATGAGTATTTAACCAAGCCGTTCAAGCCGGAAGACCTGCTGAAGGCCGTGAAAAAGTACATCTGATCCGAGGAGGGGTGCCGTTTGGCCGAGATCGACACTGATGTAAGCGCCGGAGTGACCCATGAAATACGGGAGGAGGACATCCGGGTCTGCCTCTTCAGTATGGGCGAGGACCTCTATGCCATTCCGGTTGAACTGCTGACAGAAATCATCATCTCTCAAAAGATATTTCCCGTCCCTACCACTCCACCGCACGTACTCGGGGTCATGAATCTCCGAGGCAACATAGTTCCGATTGTTGACATCCGTGCGGCGCTTTCCCTGCCGCGGCAGTCATCCCCGAATCAGATCGCGATCATCAGGCACCGGGCAGTGACGCTCGGCATCGTCGTCGACAATGTCTCCGAGGTGATCGCCGTGCCCGTCAGCAGAGTGCTCGCGATGCCCGCTGACGCGAGTGCCCAGCCCGGCAAGAGCCGCAGCCGCTTTTTAAAAAGCGTCATTCAGCGGGAAGAGGGCGTGGCAGGCCTGTTGAACGTCGAGCAGATCATCGAAGAGATCAAGCTGGAGTGATTCCTGAAATTCGGGCAGCTCGTGCTGTACAAACCTAATTCGAGCGAAGGAGCAGACACTTATGAAGATACGAAGTCCATTCTACCGGATGAGCATCCGGACCAAAATCGTGCTCATGATTCTGACCATGTCCATCATCTTCGGCGCCAGCATCCTGTTCTACATATACAATCAGATCCAGGTAACGCTCCGCGACGAATCGATCAACAAAACACTGATCCTGGCTGACGGCTTGAGCGTGAAGGCCGCGGAGCCGGTCCAGGTGGAGGACCTCAACGCCCTCCAGTTCGTCCAGGGCGAGGCTATCAGCCAGCCCGATGTCGCGTACTGTTTCATCCGTGACGGACGGGGCAGGGTCATCTCCTCATCCTTCGAGGGCAATGCGGTCCCGAGCGTGCTTCAATCGATCAACATCCTGAAGCCCGGCATGCCCTTCAGCACCCAGGCGGCGAACATTACGATCAGGGACATTGTGACCGAGGTGATCGATATCGCCTCCCCGATCGCGGGCGGCACGCTTGGCTCTGTGCACGTGGGTCTCAATATGACGCAGATCAAGAACAACATCAGGAATCTGCTGTACAAGATCATGATCGTCGGCGCCGGGTCCCTCCTGTTGCTCTCGATCCTCACCATGTGGGCTGCGGCAAGGACGATTGCGCCGGTCAGGGATCTGATGCGCGTGGCCGAGGCGCTGGGCCGAGGCGATCTGACAAGGAAGGCGACCGTGAAACGCGGCGACGAGCTGGGCCAGCTCGGCGACACATTCAACCAGACGATCGACCGACTCCAGGGCTTGATCCAGACCGAAAGCGACCGGGACAAGATGCAGCATCAGGTCATGGACCTCCTCTCCGTCGTGAGTACGGCGGCTGAAGGCGATCTGACGGTCAAGGCCGAAGTGACCGCCGACGCCCTAGGCTCCGTGGCTGACGCGTTCAACCTCATGATCACCGGTCTTACCAACCTTGTTACCCAGGCAAGCAATGTGGCCAGCGAGATCCAGCGCTCGACCTCGGAAATCCTGCAGTCGTCGGAACGCATGCGGCTGGGCACCGAGCAGCAGGCTTCGCAGATCATGGAAGTGTCGACGGCCGTGAACTCCATGTCCCATACGACGCAGCGCATGGCCGAGAACGCTGACGCCGCGACCCAGACGTCTCTCAATGCAACCCAGGCGGCGGTCAAGGGCGGAGCATCCGTGGCAGAGACGATCAAGGGTATGCAGCGCATCAGGGCTGCGGTGCAGACCACGGGGAAGAAGATCAAGGGACTGGGCGAACGCTCGCTCGAGATCGGGGCCATCATCGAAGTGATCAACGAGATCGCGACCCAGACAAACCTGCTGGCGCTCAATGCAGCAATCGAGGCCGCGCGCGCCGGCGAGCAGGGTAAGGGCTTCGCAGTCGTTGCCGATGAAGTGCGGAAACTGGCGGAACGCGCCGCCCGCGCCACGAAGGACATCACGGGGCTCATCAAGGGCATCCAGGTGGAAACGAGCGAGGCCGTGACGGTCATGGAGGAAGGAACCCGCGAAGTGGAAGAGGGAACCAGGCTGGCCGACCAGGCCGGTTCGGCGCTCCGCGAGATCGAGCAGATCGTGAAGCAGACAGCGACGCTCATGACGGACATTACCCGGGCCGCGACGGACCAGGTGAAATCAACGGAGAGCGTGGCGCACGCCATGGACAGCATCCTGAAGCAGACCCAGGAGACGACTCACGGCGTGCAGGACACGGTCTCCACGATCGGCAAGCTGGCCGAGCTCTCCAAGCGGCTCATCGACGCCATCGGCAGGTTCAAGCTCAAGGAAGGCATCATCAGACAGCCGATCGAACATGAGCTCCCTGAGCTGGAGGGCCTTCCGCCGGTGACCGAGCAGATCACTACGAGTGACGAGGAGATCAAGCTCGGCTTTGTCGAATAAACCCTATGGCTGCCCCCTTCGACAAATCAGGCATCATCGAGTTTTTTCTGATCGAGGCCGGTGAGCACATCCAGAACCTCAACAAGGGACTGCTGTCCCTTGAGAAGGACCCGAACGACAGTTCGATCATCGATGAGCTGTTCCGCGCGGCGCATACCCTGAAGGGTTCCGCTGCGATGATGGGCTATCAGGGGATCAGCGATGTGGCGCACAAGGCAGAGGACATGCTCGGACAGTTCCGGGCCGGGTCCATCCCGATCCAGAAAGAGACCCTGAATTTTCTCTTCGACAGTGTTGATGCAGCCAAGCTGATGGTTGACGGCGTGGCCGCAAACCAGGCTGAAGACCCCCTCGTCGTCAACAGCATCACCCAATCCTACAAGGACATCATCGCCAAGGTGCAAGCGGGAACGGGCCAGGCCGCCCCGGCCCCGACGAGTACGGAAAAACCCGCAGCCCCGCCGGCGAAACCGGCTCCGGAAAAGGCGGTCCAAGCTCCGGCAAAGACGGACGCTGAGATGGCTGCCCCGGCTCCGTCGAAGAGTGCTCCACCGCCTGCACAGGCATCACAGGCCAAGGACGACCTGGACCTCGCCTGGGAACGAACTTTTGAAATCGATGAAGAGGTCTCGGGAGAACGCATCGCTGACAGGGAGCCTGCAAAACCCCCAATGCCTGCACCGAAGCCGCCGGTATCAGCGCTGTCAACTCCGCCCGTGTCCGGCGTTCCTGCTGCCGTGGCCCCTCCGGCTCCGGGGCCCGAACCTGCTGCGCTGCCCAGGGAGGACGGGGCTTCCCTGAAGCAGGAGATCGAGGAGTCCAAGCGTTCCGGCATCCAGGAAAAGAGAGGGCTCGGGAGGCGGGCCTCCGACGCTGGGGAAGTCGAGAAGCAGTTCATTCGCGTCAACATCGAACGGCTCGACAATCTGATGAACCTCGTCGGCGAGATGGTCGTGAACAGGAACCGGCTTGCGCGCCAAGTGGAGTTCATCAAGACGCTCCGCGAGGAGCTGGCATTCAGCCAGAACCGGCTGCTGCATGAGATCAAGAAGTTCGAGGAGAAATACGAGTATACGCTTACGTACGGCACGGCGGAGCCGGAGCAGGTCGTTCAACCATCGAGCGACTTCATGGATCTCGAGTTCGACCGCTATGATGATTTCAACCTGCTTTCCCGGAAGCTCACGGAGATCACGAACGATATGAACGAGATCATGACCGAGCTTGCGGGCTTCTTCGACTCCTTCGAGCTCGACACGGCGCGCATCTCGACGATCACGACGAACCTTCAGGATGAGATCACCCGTGCACGCATGGTGGACGTGGACCGGCTGTACCAGATGTTTCAGCGGCCGGTGCGCGATCTGGCCGGGGAAGAGAACAAGCAGGTCAACATGGTGGTCTCAGGCGGCGAGACGAAGATCGACAAGACTATTTTTGAGATCATATCCGACCCGATGATGCACATGGTCAGGAACGCCATTTCCCACGGCATCGAGCCCGCCGAGGAGCGGAGAAGGCTCGGCAAGGAGCCGGTCGGTTCGTTCATCATGAAGGCCCGCCACGAAGGCAACAGCATCATCCTTGAGATCGAGGATGACGGCCGCGGCATGGATCCGGCAGTCCTCCGGCAGACCGCCGCAGACAAGGGGTTCATGAGCCCGGCCGAGGCGCAGAACCTCACCGACCTGGAAGCCCTGAACCTGATCTTCCGCCCCGGCTTTTCCACGGCACAGAGCGTCGGGAAGATCTCGGGCCGCGGTGTCGGGATGGATGTGGTGTCGACGCACCTCGCGAAGATCAACGGCAGGATCGAGATAAAGACCGAAAAGGGCGTCGGGACCAAATTCGTGATCAGGCTTCCGCTCACGCTTGCCATTGCCCAGGCGCTGATCGTGAAGTTCAAGGACCAGGAGCTGGCGGTGCCGATGAACCTCGTGGAGGAAACGACCCGGTTTTCCTTTAAGGATATTCAGCGCGCCGCCGGCGAGGAGATGGTGAATCTGCGCGGCACGCTCGTCAGGCTGCTCATGCTGAACGACCTGCTGAACGTCGGCAAGTTTCCCCAGAAAGAGGAGACGTTCCGGCACCCGACGCTCATCCTCGGCATGGCGGAAAAACGGATCGCCGTGATGGTCGAAGACATTGTCGGGCGCGAGGAGATTGTGGTGAAGTCCCTCGGCGATTACCTGCGGGGCGTCAAGATGTTCTCCGGCGCTACGATCTCCGGCGAGGGGAACGTCCGGCTCATCCTCAATATCGCGACGCTTTTCGGCGACGAGTCCGCAATGGCCGCCAAGGCGAGTTTCATCGCCGCCCGGGAGGCCATCTCGCCGGAGGCGGCGCGGCGCAAGCCCCGGGTCCTGGTTGTCGATGATTCGATCAGTATCCGGAAATATGTTCAGCGCTTCCTGGACCGGACCGGCTATGAAGTGGAGGTGGCGCCCGACGGCATGGAGGCGCTGAACATCATGGGCCGCGTCAAGTTCGATGCGGTGATCACCGATCTGGAAATGCCCGTCATGCACGGCTATGACCTGATTGCCGAGATGAAGCGCAATCCGGCGCTCATGAACATCCCCGTAATCGTGCTCACCTCGAGGGCCGGCGAGAAGCACCGGCAGAAGGCCATCGAGATGGGCGCGCAGGACTACCTGGTAAAACCCTTCGAAGAACAGGAAATGCTCGGGGCGCTCAAAAAGCTCCTGAGCGGCGCCACTCTGGCACACCGCGCATAAGCTCAAACCGCTATGGACGAAGGCAGACGTTTTTTGATATTATCACTGGACGGGGGGAGCTTCGCCGTTCCGATTACCAAGCTGTTGGAGATCACGCTTCCCCGCGAGATCCAGAAGGACGGCGGTCTCACCTCGATGTTCGAGGGCAAGGTCGCGTTCCGAGGAAAATCGATCCCGGTCCTGAACCCCAAGAAGATCTTCAATCTTTCCGGCAAGGCCGGCGGTGTCTTGCTCGTGCTCAAGGGTATCAAGGGCGTCATCGGTCTGCTCGTGGATGCAGTCGCGGAGATCATAGACGCCGATCAGAATCCGGCTTCCTTTCCGGCGGGGGTGCTGAACCCCGCGCTGCGGTATTATGCCGGCATTATCCGGCACAAAGGCGAGCTTATCCTGCTGCTGAATGAGGAAGGGCTGTTGCAATGACGAACAGCTATCTGTTGTTTCTGCTGTCTCAGCGGCTGTTCGGTGTCAAGCTTGTCGGCGCGATCGAGATCCTGCCCTGGCGCCCGTCCCGCCCGGTGCCGCTGTCCTATTCGTACGTTGAGGGCCTGCTGGACTACCGGGGAACCATCTATCCGGTCTATAATCTGGTTCAGCGCCTCGGACTGGGCAGGCCGGGGCCGATAGGGTTCACCGCCGATGCGGGAGGGGGCTCGACCCCGAAGGGCCAGAGCATCATTTTGCTGGAGGAGAACGGGAGGCCTTTTGGCATCGTCGTCGATACCGTCCTGAAAATGACGAAGCTGGAGGAGCAGGCGGCCGCTGCGGAAAAAATGCAGGGCATCAATCCCCGCTTCGTGAAGGGGCTTGTCTACGACGAGGACTATGAGGCCCTGATCCTCGATTTTGAAAGGTTGCTCCATGGCGATTAAGATATTGCTGGCTGACAAAAGCATCACCATCCAGAAGGTGGTGGAGATGCTTTTTTCGGGAAAAGAGTATGAAGTTCTGTGCGTAAGCGACGGGGAGACCGCGCTCAGCGAGGCGGGACGCTTTCTGCCCCACGTCGTGCTCGCGGACATCGACCTTCCGCGCGTTGACGGCTACAGCTTCTCGGGAAGGATGAAGCAGTCTCCGGCCCTGACAAAGACGCCCGTGATCCTCATGATGAGCCGCGACGATGTGTTCGACGAGGCGAAGGCCAAACAAGTTTCAATCAGTGATCATATCGCGAAACCTTTCGAGTCGCAGGAGCTCATCAGCAAAGTGAAGAAGGCTGTTGCCGCAGCACCGCCGGTGGCCGCCGGACCAGCCCCTGAGGCCGTGCGTCCGGCGCCCTCTCAGCCGCCGTCACCCGTGCAGCCGCCCCCCGTGCGTCCGGCAACGGTTCCGCCTGCTTCGCCGAAGGCCGCGCCGAAGCCGCAGGCCCCCTCAGATATTTTTGCCATCATTGAAGAAGCGCCCACCCAGGCCGATCTCAAGACAAAGCCCGGCGGGGGCGAGGAAGACGAGGGCGTGTACGAGGTCGAGCCCGTCGTAGAGGTGGAAGAGGAGCAGTTGCCCCGCGAAACGTCAACCTCCCTTCCGATCGGTGAGAAGGCCATGGAAGAGATGCGTGAGGGACTCGGCCTGGCGAGCAGGGCCGGGAAAGCGGACCAGGACATCGTGAGCTTTGAATCGCTCGATATGACGGTCAATGGGGAAAAGGAGTTCGCACCGGCCCCCGGCAAGAGACCCGCTCCGGCGGCCCGGGAGTGGACCCCGCCGGAACCGGCAACAGTCCCCGCTTCGGCCGCGGTGCAGCAGCCGGCGATCTCGGAGACCGACCTCTGGAACATGGCCGAGGCCGCGGTTTCGAAAATGGCGCGGGAGATGTTCGAGAAGATGCCGCCCGTCCAGCATCCGCCGATGCCGGAGGACGAGGTCCGGGGCATGGTCGAACGGACCGTCTCGCGGCTCGTCACAGAACAAATGGGCAGCATGGCTTCGCTCCAACCGCCAACGGTGTCGGAGCAGGAGCTGCGGCGCATGGCGGAAACGACAATCTCTTCCATGTCCAGGGAGGTGTTCGCAACGCTGCCGCCCCTCGAACCGCCCCAGATACCCCCGGAGACGCTGCGCTCCGCAGTGGAGGCCGCGGTACAGGGCTCCGTGTCCCGGATCGTGCAGGAGGTCGCCCGCGACATCATCGAAAAGGTGGCTTGGGAAGTCGTTCCCGATCTCGCCGAGACGCTTATCAAGGCCGAGATCGAGCGGCTGAAAGCGGAGACATAGCCGTTCGGATTGCGAAGTCCGGAATGGGGAGTTGAACCATCAGAGGGGACCTAGATCCCCTCTTTTATTTGGATGCAGTCAAAGGAGAAGTGCATGACATCACCCGAGCTGTCCAAAGCCTACGATCCGCGCTCCGTGGAGGAGAAGTGGTACGCCTTCTGGCTGGAGAAAGGCTATTTCCATGCCGATGAGAACGCCGGCGGGAGCCCCTATTCGATCGTCATTCCGCCGCCGAACGTCACCGGCTCACTGCACATCGGCCACGCCTTTGACAACACGCTCCAGGACGTTCTCATCCGGTGGATGCGCATGTCGGGCAGAAACACGCTCTGGATGCCGGGCACCGACCATGCGGGCATCGCCACCCAGAACGTGGTCGAGCGCCAGCTCGCGAAGGACCATATCGACCGCCACCAACTCGGCAGGGAAGCGTTCATCGAGAAGGTGTGGGAATGGAAAAAGGAGTACGGAGGGCGGATCATCAACCAGCTCAAGCGCATGGGGGCGTCCTGCGACTGGCAGCGCGAGCGTTTCACCATGGACGAGGGGCTATCCCGCGCCGTCCGCGAGGTTTTCGTCACGCTCTACGAGGAAGGGCTCATCTACCGGGGCGAGCGGCTGATCAACTGGTGCCCGCGCTGCCATACGGCGCTGTCCGACATCGAGGTCGAGCACGAGGACGAGAAGGGCAAGCTCTACCACCTCTCCTACCCGTTGAGCCATGACCACAACATACGGCTGACGGTTGCGACAACGAGGCCCGAGACGATGCTGGGGGACACCGCCGTTGCCGTCCACCCCCTCGACCCCCGCTACAAGGACCTGATCGGAAAGACCGTCGACCTGCCGCTCACGACGAGGCGGATCCCGGTGATCGGGGACTCCGTGCTCGTGGACCTCGAGTTCGGGACGGGCGCCGTCAAGGTGACGCCCGCCCACGACTTCAACGACTACGAGGCGGGCCTCCGGCATGTTCCGAACCTGCCCCGCATCAAGATGCTTGACGACAAGGCTGAGATCCTTCCCGAAATCCCCGATGTCCTCCCCGAGGTGCAGAAGCTCCTTGCCGGCAAGCCCGCCAGAAAAGCGCGCGGCGTCGTGGTCGAACTGCTGAACGAGCGAGGATATCTCGTCAAGACCGAGGACCACAGCCACTCCATCGGGAAGTGCTACCGGTGCAAATCGGTGGTGGAGCCCCTCCTCTCGCCGCAGTGGTTCGTGCGGACGCCGCCGCTTGCAGAGCCGGCGATCAAGGCCGTCGAGGACGGTCGAATTCAATTTTTCCCGAAGGGGTGGGAGAATACCTATTTCGAGTGGATGCGGAACATCAAGGACTGGTGCATCTCGCGCCAGATCTGGTGGGGGCACCGCATCCCGGCCTGGTTCTGCGACGACTGCGGCGTGATTACCGTGAGCCGCACTGATCCGGAGGCCTGTCCGGCGTGCAAAGGCGGGAATCTCCGGCAGGAAACCGATGTGCTCGACACCTGGTTCTCGTCGGCGCTCTGGCCCTTTTCGACGTTTGGCTGGCCCGACAGAACCAAGGCGCTGGAACTGTACTATCCGACCTCCGTGCTCGTCACGGGGCTGGACATCATATTCTTCTGGGTGGCGCGAATGATCATGATGGGGCTGCACTTCATGAAGGAGGTACCCTTCCGGCACGTGTACATTCACGCACTTATCCGCGATGCCGAGGGGCAGAAGATGAGCAAGTCCAAGGGCAACGTGATCGACCCGCTGGTGATGATCGACCAGTACGGCACGGATGCCTTCCGGCTCACGCTCACCGCCTTCGCGGCACAGGGCCGGGACATCAAGATGTCCCCGGAGCGCATCGAGGGCTACCGGAACTTCGCGAACAAGGTCTGGAATGCGAGCCGGTTCGTGTTCATGAACCTCGAGGACGGATTTGCCCCCAATCCCGAGCCCCTGACCCGGGACTCGTCCCTCGCGGACCGCTGGATCCTGTCGCGGCTGAATACGGTCGCGGGAGAAATCCAGTCCTCGCTCGCCGAGTACCGGTTCAATGATGCAGCCTCCGGGCTGTATCAGTTCGTCTGGCACGAATACTGTGACTGGTATCTGGAGCTCTCCAAGCCTGCGCTGAGCGGTGAACACGGCTCGCGCGGACGGAAAGCAGCCCAGACCGCGCTCGTCCACGTGCTCGAGACGGCGCTCAGGCTGCTCCACCCCATCATGCCGTTCATCACGGAGGAGATCTGGCAATTGATACCGCAAGGCGTGAGGCGGAAAGCGTCGGGGGAAAGGATCTCATCGATCATGGTGGCCGTCTATCCCGTGCCGGAGAATAGCCTGATCGACGCCGGGATCGAGCGGGACATGCAGATGGTGATGGACCTGATCACGGCGCTCCGGAACATCCGGGGCGAGATGAATATCGCGCCGTCGATGCAGATGGAGGCCATCGTCAAGGTGGAGAACGGCGAGCTCGGAGATCATCTGGAAAGGAGCTCCCCCCTCGTAACGGCACTTGCGCGGTTGAGCGGGCTCCGGATCGGTGTTGACGAGAAGAAGCCGAAGGCAGCGGCAACGGGCTTGATCAGGGGCGCCGAGGTGTATGTACCGCTCGAAGGAGTCATCGACCTCACCCAGGAACGCGACCGGCTGATGAAGGAGATCGCGAAGACCTCGAAGGACATCGAGGTGTTCGCGAAAAAACTCTCGAACAAGAACTTCGTTGACAAGGCGCCGAAGGAAGTCGTAGAGAAGGATACAGCGAAGCTGGAGGAATTCAAGGCCAGGCGCGATAAGCTGGAGCAGGGACTGAAGATGCTGGGGTAAGGTATTGTCGCCATGAACGCAAAGCTGAAGGACCTCATAGAGCGAGCATTGCAGGAGGACATCGGCGCCGGCGACGTCACGGGGGACTTGACGATTCCGGGCGACGCAACGTCCGCCGCCTCCCTGCTGGCGAAGCAGGAACTCGTCCTTGCCGGCATCGGAGTGAGCAGGGCGGTATTCAACCATCTGGACGAAGGGATACAGTTCACCGCCTTCTTCGCGGATGGAGACAGGATACCGGCGGGCGCGGAGATCGCGAAACTCTCCGGCGCTACGCGATCCCTGCTCAAGGGCGAACGGGTCGCCCTGAACCTTCTCCAGCATATGTCCGGCATTGCGACCCTGACCGCGAAGTTCGTTGAGCGGGTCTCGGGAACCAAGGCGCAGGTCCTGGACACGAGAAAGACGCTTCCCGGCCTGCGCGAACTCGAAAAGTACGCGGTGCGCATGGGAGGCGGGAAGAACCACCGCATGGGCCTCTATGACATGGTCCTGATCAAGGACAACCACATCAAGGCGGCGGGCGGCATCACGAAAGCGGTGGAGAGCGCCAAACGACGAGCGGGTAAGCTCACGGTCGAGGTGGAGACCTCGAATCTCGAGGAAGTACGCGAAGCGCTGGACGCAAAAGCCGACATCATCATGCTCGACAACATGCCGATCGACACGATGCGCGAGGCGGTCAAGATCATCAACGGCAGGGCGCAGGTTGAGGCGTCCGGCAACGTCACCCTCGAAACGATCCGCGGGATCGCTGAAACGGGGGTCGATCTTATCTCTTCGGGCGCCCTGACCCATTCGGCGCCGGCGGCGGATATCAGCATGAAGATCAAATAAAAATACTTGATCCGCAAAGTCGCGAGTGACGCTCAGAAATGATCTCCAGAATCTACTGCTTAAGCCTTCGCGTCGGTGCGCCTGAACGGTGAAACGATCCAAATGTACAAAGAGAGAATCCTGAAGCTCCTCCGGACGTCAAGGGGCGGATACGTATCCGGCGAACAGCTGGCTGCAAAGATGGGCATCTCGCGGACCATGGTCTGGAAGCACATCAAATCGCTGGAAGGAGAGGGGTTCGGCATCGAGGCAGTCCCCTCCCGGGGATACCGGATCACATCGGTTCCCGACGTCCTGAGAATCGAAGACATACGGTCCGGGCTTAAGACAAAGCTCATCGGCAGGGAGCTCCTTCTCTTGAGCGCGACGGAGTCGACGAATACGCTTGCCATGGAAATGGCGGCAAAGGGAGCACCCGAAGGCGTCGTCGTCATCGCGGAGACGCAGACCGGCGGCAAGGGACGGCTCGGCAGGAAGTGGATCTCGCCCAGGGGGAACCTGTACCTGAGCGTCATCCTGAGGCCCGCCCTGCCGACCCACAAGGCGCCCCTGATCACGCTGATGGGCGCCGTCGCCGCCGCCCGTGCCATCCGCACGACCTGCCGGGTTCCGGCCTCGATCAAATGGCCCAACGACATTCTCCTGTCCGGAAGGAAGGCGGGCGGACTGCTTACGGAGATGAGCGCCGAGCCGGAGCGGATAAAACATGTCGTGCTCGGCATCGGTCTTGACGTGAACATGGAGATGAGCGAGCTTCCCGCGGACGTTCGCGGGCTCACGACGACCCTTGCCGTCGAAGCGGGAGCGCGGGTCGACCGCACAGAACTGGTGCGTCAGCTCCTGCTGGAGCTGGAGCGCTGGTACGGGGTGTTCCTGAGCAAGGAGAACGACGTCCTGCGGGAGTGGGGAGCGCTCAATGTGACCATCGGCAACCGGGTAGCGGTGAGCGGTCTAGGAGATGCGCTGCAGGGTCTCGCGCAGGGCATCGACAGCGAGGGCCGGCTGATCGTGAGGCAGGATGACGGGACCGTGCGGACCGTCGCCTCAGGAGACGTGACGATCCTCAAGAAATAAACAGCAAAGTCAAGGCTCGCTGTTTACACGAGGATGCGTCCCAATTAAACAATGTCGCATTGAAACCCTGTAACCTTTGGCCGTTTGAACACCCTTGCATATTTGGATCATGAAATAGGGCCATCCCCGGAGGATATGATGCTTTTAGCTATCGACGTCGGCAACACCAACGTGGTCATCGGCGTATTCGACAAGGAGGCCCTGGTTGCGAACTGGCGGGTGGGAACGAACAGCCAGATCACTTCCGACGAATACGCCATGATCTTCAAGGACTTGTTTCATTTTGCCGGCCTCGAGTTCGGGCAGGTGACGGGCGTCATCATTTCGACCGTGGTGCCGCCCGTCCTGACCGTGATGCAGGAGATGGCAAGGAAATACTTCCGCCTCGAACCGCTGGTCGTGACGCACGAGATCAAGACCGGTATCACGATACGGTATGATAACCCGAAGGAGCTTGGCGCCGACCGTATCGTGAACGCGGCCGCAGCATACCGTCTCTACGGAGGACCGCTGATCATCGTGGACTTCGGCACGGCGACGACGTTCTGTGCCATAACGAAGCTGGGCGAGTACCTGGGCGGCGCCATCACGCCCGGCATCAAGATATCGGCGGATGCCCTCTTTCAGCGGGCATCGAAGCTGCCGCGGTTCGAGCTTGCAAAGCCGCTGCGGGTGATCGGCACCGACACGATCAGCGCCATGCAGGCCGGAATACTCTACGGATATGCAGGGCTGGTGGACGGCATTGTGGAGCGGATGAAGAAGGAACTGTCCCCCGATGCCAGGGTCGTCGCCACGGGCGGGCTGGCCGAGCTCGTGTCACCGGAGACCAAAACAGTACAGGAAATCCGGCCGCAATTGACCCTCGAGGGGCTTCGATTGTTATATGAATTAAATAGCTGATTTTTCTCCGCAACTCCTTCCGCATGAAGTCGTACCACCGCACCGGGAAAAAGAAGCTTGCCCTTACCTTGACGACACGGGTATTTTATGATATTTTTGCAATACTAATGATCGCTGGGGTAACGGATGAAGATTCTTGTCGTAGATGATGAAGAGGGAGCCCGCGAACTCTTTCATACCATACTGACCGATGAAGGTTATGAAGTCGCGCTGGCGAGCGGCGGTATCGAGGCGCTCGCACTGTTCAAGGCCAATCCCTACAACCTGATCATAACGGACATCAAGATGCCCGAAATGGACGGCCTCCAGCTGCTGCAGGAGATCAGGAAGACGGGCGCGAAGACCGACGTCATCATGGTCACCGCCTACGGTGAGGTGGAAAGCTATCTCAAGGCCATGAGCCTCGGGGCCGCGGAATACATCAACAAACCAATCCGCATCAAAGAGCTGAAACGGATCGTACACAAGGTACTGACGGAGCAGAAGGCGAGGTCTGGCGGCTGATGTCTCGACTACGGAAAGACCCGGTCGTGGGCCGGTGGATCATCGTGTCGACAAAACGGCCGAAGAAGCCCGAGGACTATTCCTTCGAAGAGCCCCAAGATGATGTCACGCCTGCGGAATGCCCCTTCTGCGGCGGCAATGAAGCAAAAACCCCCCCTGAAATCATGTCCTTTCGCATGGAACGGACCCAGCCGAACACAACGGGCTGGTGGGTCCGCGTCATCCCGAGCAAATTCCCCGTCCTGGAGATCGAGGGCACGCTTGAACGTGAAGGCAGCGGAATCTACGACTGGATGAACGGCATCGGGGCGCACGAGATGATCGTGGAAGGCCCCGATCACGCCGTCCGGCTGGAGGAGCTTTCCGAGAACCAGGTCGAAAAGGTGCTCTGGGCCTATCGCGACCGGATCCTGGACCTGGAGAGGGACAGCAGGCTTCGGTACGTGCTGGTCTTCAAGAACCAGGGCTGGACCGCAGGTTCTGCGATCAACCATGCTCATTCCCAGATCATTGCGACCCCGATCATTCCGAAATTCGTGAAGGAAAAGCTTGACGGTGCGAAGTCATACTACGACTACAAGGAGCGCTGCATCTTCTGCGATATCATAAGGCAGGAGCTCTCGTCCCCGGAACGCATCGTGGAAGAGACGAGGCATTTCATCGTCATGGTGCCTTTTGCGCCGCGGTTCCCCTTCGAGACCTGGATCTATCCCAAGAAGCACGTCTGCTCCTATGTCGACGTTACGAAGGAAGAGATCATGGACTTCTCCCGAACGATCAGGAACACGCTCAGGAGGCTCGATAAGGTTCTGAACTCCCCGCCGTACAACTACATGCTCTACACCGCTCCGAACCGGGTGCCGCGGCGCGGTCACTGGCATACCCTGAACGATGACTTCCACTGGCACCTCGAGATCATGCCGCGCCTCACCCGCGTCGCGGGATTCGAGTGGGGATCTGGCTTCTACATCAATCCCACGCCGCCCGAAGATGCGGCCCAGTATCTGAGGGACGCGAAGGTGTAGTGCAAACGATACCGAAAATTTCCTTTTCAGTCCTCATGACAAAGCCGCGCTCGCAGGATCGCGGCTTTGTCATGTATTCGGCAAGTCTCTTGACGCCGCCTTAGGTGCTTCGCGCCTTCGTATAGTTCAGCATCCCGCCGGCCAGCAGAATGTCCATCTGCCTGGCGCTCACCGCGCATTTCAGGGCAAAGGTGTTACCGTTTGTCGCATCTTGCAGCGCGAGACCCCTGCCAGCCCGAAGCGCCGCTTTGATGTTCCCGATCTCAAGTCTGTCGCCGGCTCCGATAACGTCGTAATCGCCTTCGCTCGCGAAGGTGAGCGGCAGGATGCCGAAGTTGATGAGATTGGCAGCGTGGATGCGCTCGAAGGATTTTGCGATCACTGCCTTGACGCCGAGGTACATGGGACAGATTGCCGCGTGCTCGCGGCTCGACCCCTGGCCGTAGCTCGCGCCCGCGATGACAATGTTGTGAATGCCCGCCTTCTTGTTTTCGAGCGCTCTCGCCGAGAATGACGCGTCGATCCCTTCGAACACGAACGCAGCGTATTTCGGAATGTTCGAACGGTACTTGAGCCGCGAGCCCGCAGGCATGATGTGGTCCGTGGTGATCTTGTCGCCGACCTTGATCGCGGCAACGCCCCTGATCGCGTCCGGCAGCGGATCGGCCGCCGGGGGATCTCCGATGTTCGGACCGCGGAACACCGCCACCGACAGGGGGTCCCTGGCCGGCGGGAGGATCATCGAGTCCTCGATCCAGAACTGCTCCGGCATTGCGATCTCCGGATAGGGAATGCCCAGGTCGCGGGGATCCATGATGCCGCCCGCGAGGGCCGCGGCAACCGCCGATTCCGGGCTGGCGAGGAACACCTTCGCGCCCTTCGTGCCGGAGCGGCCCTCGAAGTTGCGGTTGCTGGTCCGGATCGAGACGGCGTCCGTTTTGGGAGCCTGGCCCGCGCCGATGCAGAAGCCGCACGTGGATTCGAGCACCCGCGCGCCGGCAGCGATGATGTCCGCCAGCGCACCGTTCTTCGCGATCATTTCGAGCACCTGCCGCGAGCCGGGCGCCACACCAAAGCTGACGTCCGGGAAGACCCTTCTCCCTTTTAACATCGAAGCGACGATCATCAGGTCGCGGTAAGAAGAGTTGGTGCAGGAGCCGACCATGACCTGGTCCACCTTCATTCCTGCAAGCTCCCGAACCGTGCCGATGCTGTCCGGCGAATGCGGCTTCGCCATCAGCGGCTCGACCTGGCCCAGGTCAAGGTCGATCACCCTGTCGTAGGTGGCATCCGCGTCCGCCGCCAGCGCCGTCCAGTCGGCATCCCTGCGCTGCGCCCTGAGGAACGCTCTGGTGACCTCGTCGCTCGGGAAGACAGAGGTAGTAACGCCAAGCTCGGCGCCCATGTTCGTGATGGTAGCGCGTTCGGGAACTGATAATGTCTTCACGCCCTCGCCGCCGTATTCGAGCACGGCGCCGACGTTGCCCCTGGTGGTGAGCATCCTCAGGAGGGAGAGAATCACGTCCTTGGCCGATACCCATGGCTTCAGTCGACCCGTCAGGTTCACCTTGACGACGTTGGGGCAGGTCAGGTAGAAGGGACCTCCGCCCATGGCGACGGCGACATCGAGGCCGCCCGCGCCGATGGCGATCATGCCGATTCCGCCGTTGGTAGGCGTATGGGAATCGGATCCCAGGAGCGTCCTTCCCGGCCTGCCGAAACGTTCAAGATGGACCTGGTGACAGATACCGTTGCCTGCCTTCGAGTACCGGATGCCGTAGCGGGACGCCACGGTCTGGAGATAGCGGTGGTCGTCAGCGTTCTCAAAGCCGTCCTGGAGGGTGTTGTGGTCGACGTAGCTCACAGACAGCTCCGTTTTCACGCGCGGCACGTCCATGGCCTCGAACTGGAGATAGGTCATGGTGCCCGTCGCGTCCTGGGTCAGGGTCTGGTCGATCCTGATCGCGATCTCGGTCCCGGCGTTGAGCGTTCCTTCCATGAGATGGGATTCCAGGATTTTGTGTACAAGATTTTTGCCCATGGGCGGACTCCTTTATCCGAATGAATGCCCGCACATTATAGAGAATGACGGCGCCCAAGGCAACTGGAATTTAGGAAGGCGCGCGATCAAACTGGCTCGATCACTGTTTCCCCCCTGGCAAAGACGCCGTCTCTATGCTATAGTTACTTCATAGTTGACCGGCAGAGTCACTCACGCATGCACGTCTAAGGAGGATTGTATGGTACAGAAGGCAAGCCCGAAGCTGACGGAGATGATGAACCAGGCGATCGCAGGAGAGCTGCAGGCAATCGTCCAGTACATGTGGCATCATATCATGGTGAAGGGCCTCAACTCGCCATCGCTGATGGACGTGTTCGAGGAGATCGCCGTGGAGGAGATGAAGCACGCGGAAAAGATCGCGGAGCGTCTCTTCTACTTCGATGTGAACCCCACGACCAAGCCCAATCCGATCGCGGTCGGCGGCAATGAAACGCAGATGCTCAAGGCCGACGTGAAGGCCGAAGAGGAGGCAATTACGTTGTATAAGGACATCATCAAACAGGCTGCATCGGAAGGCGATGAAACGACCCGCCTGCTCTTTGAAGAGATCCTGAGCGACGAAGAACGCCACCACGATACGTTCACGACGCTGCTGGGGCAGTAAGGCTTCGGGAAGAACGCGGGCGGACCCGCGACAGAGAGAACGACGACGATAGGCAGGCCTTCGGGCCTGCCTTTTTTGGTCTCCCTGACGCTGCGGTTATTGCATCACGGCATCGTGAATTCCTTTCCGGGGATGCGCACGGTGAGCACCGCACAGGGCGACTTCCGGACGACCTTTTCCGCGGTACTGCCGAAGAGCATGTGATCGATGCCGGTCCTGCCGTGCGTGCCGATGACGATAAGGTCGGCGTTCTGTTCCTTGGCGGTCCTGATGATCTCGACAAAAGGAACGCCCCGCATGACCATCTTTTCGACCTTGCTCACCCCGGTCGAAACCTCCGCGATCCACTTTTCCATTTCCTTCCAGGCACTCTTCTCCATGTCCTCAACGAGATCACTCATGGAAAGAGACGAGGGGATGTACCATTCTGCGATGCTGATGTCCTGGATCACGTAGAGCAGGATGAGCTTGGCATCGTAGTCGCGGGCAAGCGAAACGGCATGGTCCATCGCGGCCCGCGCCCCCCGGGAAAAATCGGTAGGAAAGAGGATGGTCTTGATCTGCATAAAGGCCTCCTTGAAAGGAACTTATTCTAGTGTAGCGCCTGACGGGCGGTCTGTCAAACGGAAAGGCCAGGTAGGGGCGTTCCGAGGCGGAAGAAGCGAAGGTCAAGTTCTACGAGGAAAGCGTCAGACAGTATCAGGAGCGGATCGAGACTGAACGGCGGTACCGGGTGGAAAAGGAAAAGCTCCTCATGGACCTGCATGACGGCATCGGCGGGATCACGACGAATATCAGCATCCTCTCGGAGCTTGTGCGGAAGGCGAAAGACCAGGAATCGGTCGGGAAGCTGCTGGCCACGATATCCCAGCTTTCGCGGGAAGGCATCGCAGAGGTCCGCGGCTTCATGCACAGCCTTGACAGCAGGGACCTCACGTGGCGGACGCTCGCGGTCGAGCTCCGGAACCAGGGCGCGAACATGATCAAGACGCACAATATCGGGTTTGCGATCGATGCGGATGTCCAGGACATCACCGAGCAGCCGGGCAGCCTCACCTGGGTGAACATCTTCAAGATCTACAAGGAGGCGCTGACCAACGTCATCAAGCATGCAAAGGCCTCGGAAGTCAGGGTCGGCTTCCGGGTCGCTCCCGAGGCAGTGCTCCTCACGATCCGCGACAACGGCATCGGCGTGAACGATGGCCAATCGGGAGGCAGGGGGCTTTCGCATATGAAAACCCGGGCTGTCGACATCGGCGGGACCGTGGCTATTTCGAACGAGAGGGGGACTGCCGTCAGGTTCATGCTTCCCTTCCCCTTACGATACCCTGCCGAGGGTATGGCAATTCAATGAAAACTGTGCTAAGGTGAGTTTATGCGCCTGGTGATTGTCGAAGACGACCCCATCCTCCTGGAAAGTCTCAAGCTGCTCCTGAGCGGCGAGTCGGGGATTACGGTGGCCGGGGGATTCAGCAGCGCCGAGGATGCACTGCGGTCTCTCAAGAAGGTGGCGCCCGACGTGATGCTTGCCGATCTGGGGCTCCCGGGCATGTCCGGCATCGAGCTGATCAAAAAAGCGAAAGAGGAAATGCCCCGGATCGAGATCATGGCCCACACGGTCTTCGAGGACCGGGAGAATGTGTTCTCCGCGATCAAAGCCGGGGCCTCGGGTTACATCCTCAAGGGCAGCACCCCCCGGGAGATCGTCGAGGCGATCCATGAGATCAACAAGGGCGGGGCGCCCATGAGCCCCAAGATCGCCCGGAAGGTGATCCACGAGTTTCAGGACGAGGCCGTCGGGGAGCTGTACATCCTGAGCCTGCGCGAACGGGACATCGTCAAGTGCATCGAGCAGGGGCTGACCTACAAAGAGATATCGCTGCGCCTGGGCATCAGTTCCCACACCGTGCATACGCATATAAAAAACATTTACGAAAAACTGCAGGCCAAGGACCGCGGCGAGGCCCTGATCAAGGCCCGCAAGACAGGCATCATCTGACCGCCTGAAGCGACCGGCCCTTCATGCTCCCAGTATTTCCCGTACATGCCTCCTTTTTTTCGACCCACCTTCCTGCCGCAGAGCGGGAGCCCCTACCCCGAAAATACCCCGACCGGGTTATTTACAGGGTGTCTCCGGACTGGTATGATTTCTCTTAGCAGGACAATGCACCGACGACAGCCTCTCATGGTCGGCTTTCTCCTGTCTGCTGGCGATGGGCGCCGGGGAGGTGTTTTTCTGATGGACGATGCTGGTGACAACGGTTTACACGACCTCAGGGCCAGCCTGGAGCGATACCTCGTGATGGACGATCGTGAGAAGGATCAAGAGACCCAAAAAGCCGTTCATCGTCTGCAAAAGAAGGTCCAGGAAATAGTGTTCCTGACCCATCCCGATCGGCGTCATTTGACCGGGACGAAGCCGGTGGGAAAGAAAGGGGAATAACCGGCTCCCCGGCATGACCTGTTGCAAACGATTTCCGGGCTGGTGCGATAATGCGCGTGCCTGCCCCCTCCTCCCTCAACCCTCTTCTTGCCTCATTACCACCGGGCAGAAGGGGTTTTTTTTTGCCGGATCCGGTTTCATCCCCGACGGATGTGCTCTTTCTCCAGCAAAAGAGGGGAAAAAGTAATTGACAATTCAGGCAGAGGCTGTTATAAATGTCCCCTATGCTTCAGGCAACCGAGAAGATATGGATGAATGGCTCGTTCGTTGACTGGGATGACGCGAAAGTCCACATCCTGACGCACTCGCTCCATTACGGTACGGGCGTTTTTGAAGGCATCCGGTGCTACAAGACGGATTCCGGCTCTGCCGTGTTTCGGCTCTCCGAGCACGTGAACCGGTTCTTTGAATCCGCCCATATTCTGCAGTTGGAGATGCCTTTCACCCGGGAAGCCGTGACGGAAGCGATCCTTGAGACCATCCGGGTAAACAAGATTGAGGCCTGCTACATCAGGCCCCTCGCCTATATCGGCTACGGTGCGATGGGGGTCTTCCCGAAGGAGAATCCAATCCAAGTCTCGATCGCGGTATGGCCCTGGGGCAGCTACTTGGGCGAAGAGGGGCTCCAGAACGGCATCCGCGTCAAGATATCATCGTTCATCAGGCCCCATGTGAACGCGACCATGGTGAGGTCCAAGACCACGGCGAATTATGCGAACTCCCTGCTGGCAAAGCGTGAGGCGCTCACGAACGGATACGACGAGGCGATGCTGCTCGACACTGACGGGTACATCGCCGAAGGAAGCGGCGAGAACGTGTTCATGGTGCGCAAGGGCGTGATCAAGACGCCGCCGCTCACTTCGATCCTCGAAGGAATCACCCGCGAGACGATCATGCAGCTCGCGGCCGAACGCGGCATGCGGTTGGTGGAGGAGCGGTTCACACGCGACGAGCTTTACATTGCCGACGAAGCATTCTTCACCGGTACCGCGGCCGAGATCACGCCGATCCGCGAGGTGGACGACCGGAAGATCGGGACCGGTAAACCGGGGCCGATAACCAAGGAAATGCAGGCGGAATTTTTCAAGATCGTTCACGGCCGGGAGAACCGGCATGCGGGCTGGCTTACCGCCGTTGCCGCGAAGCAGCCGGTCCTGAAGAAGTAGGCGCGGAAGAACGCGCGTCAAAAGGACACGGCCAGGCAGTACCCGCTGTTCCCTCAACCTGTCCAAGCCGGTGTCCCTCAGCTGTACAGCACAAGCGCGTAGTGAGTGCCGAAGTGGTGGAATTGGTAGACACGCACGTTTGAGGGGCGTGTGGGGCAACCCATGGGGGTTCGAGTCCCCCCTTCGGCACCAATGTTTTTCCAGGTCAAGGAATCCCTGCTGCAGCGGCATAGCTCATCCCGGCTCCCGGCCCTCATCACATGAAAAAGCATCTCCCGATACCATTCCTCACCGTCTGTGCGCTCTTCCTGTTTCCCGCTCTACTCAGCTCCCAGGAACCCGTCAAGAACCCCATCCCCGGAATCATCTCGGTGCCCCTTGCGAATGTACATGACCGGCCCGCGCCGAAAGCCGGCCTCAGCACGCAGGTCCTGATGGCGGATGAGGTACGTATCCTGGAGAAGCGGGATTACCGGTATCGTATCTCGATTCCGGACCAGGATGACCGGGAGGGATGGATCCAGCAGGAGGCCGTCTATATCCCGAAGGACAAGGGCCGGCACTACCTGAATCCCGAGAGGCCCTGGATCGTTATCGCGTCGCCGAAGACCGAGGCCTTGATCCTGGACAAGACCGGCGACCACAAAGTGCCGCTCTACGCGGGAACGCGCCTCCCGGTGCTCGAAAAAAATGCCGACGGCTACAAGGTCCAGTTTCCCGACCGCTCCGTCGCGATCATCGCTGCGGCAGACGTGATCCCCCTGCGGTCCCCCGATCCGATCACGAATACCACCTCGCCCGACGACATCGTACGCACGGCAAAAAGGTTCATCGGCGTGAGGCACGAGACCGGTGGTCTCGTGGCCCAGGGCATGGACAGCTACGGCCTCATCTATATCGTCTACCGGATCTACGGGTATCCGCTCGGCATGGACAGGGACTCCCTGAAGTCGAGGGCAGAGCGGGTGGCAAAGAAGGACCTGCAGCCCGGCGACATCCTGCTCTTCAACGGCGACGAAGGGATCTATCTCGGCAACGGCAGATTTCTCCATGCGGCGCGAAAAGGGTCGATACAACTTGCCGGATTGTACGACAGACGGTATGCCAATTCGCTTCAGACGGGGCTCAGGATCATCGGCGCCGAGACCGACCGGGACAAGACGCCCGCGGAGATGACAGCCGACGAGGTTCTGCTCGCGCAAGCGCGGGTCGCCCGCCTGCCCCTCGGAAAGCGCATTTCCTACTGGGCCGGCCGGTTCGTCGGAACGCCCTATGACCCCGACCCCCTCGGGCTCTACGTGAGGACGAACCGGATCGTGGCGGACGAAAAGGTGGACTGCATGTACCACGCCTTCCGGTCCGTGGAGCTTGCCGAGAGCGGCACGCCGGCAGAGGCCATCGACAGGGCTCTCTCGCTCCGTTTCATCACGCAGGGCAGGCTTGTTGACGGCTTGGTCACGAACTACGACCAGCGTTTCGAATACGGCGAGGACCTGGTCTTCAGCGGCAAGTGGGGCAGGAACCTGACCGCGGAGCTGGGCCCGACCAGAGCGATCGCCGGCACGCGCGGCAAGGGCGACGTTGACATCCTGCCGAAATCCGTTCTTGCCACGCGAATGTTCCAAAAGAAGCTTCAGGACGGCGACATCATCTACTGGGTCAAGGACCCGAAGAAGCGGGCTTCCGATGAGATCGTAGCCCACCTCTCCATCGTGCACATCAAGTCTGGCAAACCCTACGTCATCCATGCCGCGGGGAACAAGGACCGCAGCGGCACACCCGGCGGAGGGGTGGTCAAGGAACTGCCCCTTGCCGATTATGTTCGTACCAATCACTTCGTCGGTGCTTTCGTCACCCGTATCGAGCAGTGAACCTCTCCTCCCGCTTTTCGGTTTGACTCCCCGGTTTTTCTCTGCTATAACAATTCAGCCTATTACGAACGGGCGTGTCTCATCATGCGTGGGGCCTGGCGTTTCTCTGCAGGGCCGAGCGTCGCGTGCCATCCCGCGACTGGGCATCCCCACGGCTCCCGCGAAGGGGGCTCACCGGTCGCACCGGGAGGTTCCATGCTCGCCAAGGTCACCAGCGCTGCGGTACTCGGCATCGATGCCTACCCCGTCGAAGTAGAGGTGGACATCGCGAGCAGGGGGCTGCCGTTCTTCTCCACGGTGGGTCTTCCCGACGCTGCCGTCAAGGAAAGCAAGGAGCGCGTCCGCGCCGCGCTCAAGAACACGGGATTTGACTTCCCGCTCAAGCAGGTCGTCGTCAACCTGGCGCCCGCCGACATCAAGAAGGAAGGCTCGGCCTTCGACCTCCCGATCGCCATCGGGATGCTGATCGCCGAGGGCATCATCGCGCAGGAAGCGGTAAATGGGTATCTGATCGTCGGGGAGCTCTCGCTCGACGGCAGGGTGAAGCCGGTCCGGGGCCTCCTGTCCATGGCCGTGCTGGCCAAAAAGGCCGGCTACCGGGGCATGGTGGTCCCCGCTGACAATGCACGGGAAGCGGCGGTCGTCGATGCCGTGCCGGTTTACGCCATGCACACCCTGCCCCAGGCGGTCGAATTTCTGACCGGGAACGCCGCGGTCGAGCCCTTGAAGGTCGACATCCAGGAAGCCTTCGAGACCTATTCCGCGTACCAGGAGGACTTCTCGGAGGTAAAGGGGCAGGAGCACGCCAAGCGCGCCATCGAGGTCTCGGCCGCCGGGGCCCACAACATCGTGATGATCGGCCCGCCGGGTTCCGGCAAGACGATGCTCGCTCGCCGGATACCCTCGATCCTTCCCCGGATGAGTTTCGATGAGTCCATCGAAACGACCAAGATCCACAGCATCATGGGCCTGCTCAAGCAGGGCCAGCCTCTCATCGCGACAAGGCCTTACCGCTCGCCGCACCACACAATATCCGATGCCGGCCTGATCGGAGGCGGCCAGATTCCGAAACCCGGCGAGGTGAGCCTGTCTCACAACGGCGTGCTTTTCCTCGACGAACTGCCCGAGTTCAAGCGGAACGTGCTCGAAGCGCTTCGCCAGCCCCTCGAGGACGGACAGGTCACCATATCCCGCGCGGTCACGTCCATCACCTATCCGGCATCCCTGATGCTGATCGCTGCCATGAACCCCTGCAAGTGCGGTTTCCACGGCGACCCCCTGCACCAGTGCCTCTGCTCACCCCACCAGGTCCAGACCTACCGCTCGCGGGTCTCCGGCCCGCTCATGGACCGGATCGACATCCATATCGAGGTGCCGGCGATCAAGTTCGGCGAAATCGCTTCGGACGCCCCGGCCGAGCCGTCCTTGTCCATCCGCGAGCGCGTGACGCGGGCTCGGTCAATCCAGCAGGAGCGGTTCGGGAATGACGGCATCTATGCCAACGCGCACATGAAGCCCCGCCACATCCGCAGATACTGCAGGATTGATGAGCAGTGCCAGTCGCTCATGGAGAAGGCCATGAACAGGCTCGGTCTGTCGGCCCGCGCCTACAACAGGGTCCTGAAGGTCGCCCGCACCATCGCCGACCTCGAGGGGAGCGAGTCCATCGCCTCCCACCATGTCTCCGAGGCGATCCAGTACCGGAGCCTCGACCGGCGGGTGAGCTGACGCCGAAGGGCGGCCCCTGATGCCCGGGGAAAGCCGCAGGAAAAGACACGTCATGCTCCGGCCGCGCTCGACGGATGACCGGCATACCCTCCCAAAGTCCGAAAAATCCAGTTGACATGCCCTCCCCGGACAGGTAGTATCCTGAGCAAAATCAATTTCTTTCAGACAGCGTAAATGCTCTTCAACTCATTCGAATATTTCTCCATTTTCCTTCCCCTCACGGTCATCATCTATTTCCTGCTGAACCGGTGGCGCTATACCCGGGCTGCCACGGCCTGGCTCGTCCTGGCCTCGCTCGTGTTCTATTGCTGGTGGAACGTCAAGTATCTCGCCCTGATCCTGGCAAGCATTCTCGTCAACTACGGCGTCGGCTCGTCCCTCGGAAGGTCCGGGAAGGATCGTCCCGACGCCGGCTCCCGGAAATACATCCTCCTCGCCGGCCTCCTCTTCAATGTCCTGCTGCTCGGCTACTACAAATACACGGACTTCTTCATCGCGAACATCAACGCGCTCGCGGGCCTGGACCTGGCGCTGCAGAAGATCGTCCTGCCGCTCGGGATCAGCTTCTTCACCTTCACGCAGATCGCCTATCTCGTCGACACGTACAAGGGAACGGCCCGGGAGTACGATTTCCTGAACTACGGCCTGTTCGTGACGTTCTTCCCGCACCTGCTCGCGGGGCCGATCATCCACCACAAGGAGATGATGCCGCAGTTCGCGAGCATGCGGAACAAGGTCCTGGACTACCGGAACGTATCGCTCGGCCTGTTCCTGTTCTTCGTGGGCCTGTTCAAGAAGATCATCATTGCCGACGATCTCGCTCCGGTAGCGAACGCGGGCTTCGCGGCAGCATCGGCCCTGACGCTCGTCGAGGCCTGGGTCGCGAGTCTCTCCTACACGCTCCAGCTCTACTTCGACTTCTCCGCCTATACCGACATGGCCCTGGGCGCGGCCCTGCTGTTCAACATCAGGCTGCCGATCAACTTCGACTCGCCCTACAAGGCCCTGGACATCACCGACTTCTGGCGGCGCTGGCACATGACCCTGAGCCGCTTCCTGCGCGACTACGTCTACATCCCCCTGGGCGGCAACCGGCAAGGTACGCTCAGGACCTACCAGAACCTCATGGCCACATTCCTGGTCGGGGGGCTGTGGCACGGGGCGGGCTGGACCTTCGTCTTCTGGGGCTTCCTGCACGGTGTTGCCACGGCAATCCACCGGCTCTGGTCCTCGCTCAACCTCCGGATGCCGCGCCTGCTGGCCTGGTTCATCACGTTCAATTTCGTGAACGTCGCCTGGGTCTTCTTCCGGGCGCGGTCCTGGCCGGACGCCCTCAAGGTGCTGAAGGCGATGGCCGGCCTGAACGGAGTGATGCTGTCGTCCGATGTCGCCGGGAAGTTCGGATTCCTCAGGAACTACGGCGTCGCCTTCGGCCAGCTGTTCTTCAAGCCCATCCATCACAACGTGTGGATCCTTCTCGTCGTGCTGCTGATCGTCTCGGTATCGGCGCGCAACTCGAACGAGATGACCAGGGATTTCAAGCCGACGTGGAAAACGGTCCTTTTTGCTGCTGCGACCGCGATCTATGCGATCCTGAACATCAACCGGGTCACGGAATTCCTGTATTTCAATTTTTAACGATGAAGAGCGCTTATAAGAAATGGGTATTCGCCCTCGTCGGCATCTATCTCGTGTTCATTGCCCTGAACCTGTTCGTCTGGAAGCTCTACACCGAGGACATTCTCACGTTCAAGAAATACTATAACGGCGGGTTGGACCGGATGGGCTATGTCGTGGGGTCGAAGCACTACCGGAAGCCGGAATTCACCCTTGCCCGGAGGCACATCGAGAACGCGGACTACCGCGGCGAGCATGTGGACGTCCTCACCATCGGCGACTCCTTTTCGAATGTGAAGGACAACGGCAGGGACCCGCTCTACCAGGACTGGATCGCGTCGCTCCACGGGCTGGATGTCCTGAACGTCCAGCCGCTCCCGGGGGCCTCCGAGCTTGCGACGGCGGTGGTGCTGATGAACAGCGGGTACCTGGACCGGGTGAGACCCCGGTTTCTCATCGTGGAGACGGTGGAGCGGAACTGCGTGGGCGCCTATGCGGGCTCCTTCGACGCCAGCGAGACCAGGCCGCTCGCGGAGGTGGAACGCTATTACCGGAAGGCGGCCTACGTGTTCAATCCCCCGGACGTGGGGTTTCTGAACACCGGCAATTTCAAGTTCATCCTGTACAGCATTCTGTACCGGTTCTCGGACCGGGCGTTCTTCTCCGACGTCTGCGCGAGGGACATGAGCGCCCCCTGCTTCAGCGTGAAGAACGAGCGGAAGCTGCTGTTCTACCGCTCCGATGTGGAAAGCGTTCCGCTCGCAACGGAGCAGAACGTCCGGCTGTTGAACGATCATTTCAACCGGGTCTCCGACCTCCTGCGCAAGAAAGGGATCACGCTGTATTTCATGCCGGCTGCGGACAAATACAACATGTACAGCGGCTATATCGTGAACAACCCCTATCCGAAAAGCGTCTTCTTCGAGCTGCTCCGGGCGATGCCCAGGCGGTATGTTCTGGTCGATACCAAGGCCATCCTTGAAGGGGAGATCCGGAAGGGGGAGCGCGACGTCTATTACGCCGACGACACGCACTGGAGCTGGAAGGCCGTGAAAAAGATCGCCGAGAGCATGAGGTTCTGACCCCATGAGCTCTCTTCGCATGAAGACCGGCAGGATGTCCTATCAGCGCTGGGTGATCAGCCTGCTGCTCAGCGTCCTGGGCGTCATCGGCCTGGTCATTCTCATCAACTGCACCGTGGACGCCTACGGGATCCTGCGCACGGATTTCTCCCGGCAGTTCCAGGAGCCGAACGAGAACTTCATCAAGATGAAATACCTGCTCGGCCACAAGGACAAGTACGATTCGTTCCTCTTCGGCTCGTCGAGGGCGCTTCAGATCGACACAAAAAAAATGACGAACGGAGCCTGGTACAACATGGCATATTCCGAGGGGCTGCCGAATGAATTTCTCGACACCCTGAAGCTGATGCTGAAGGAGGGGATCCGCATCAGGAACGTGATGATCGCTTTGGATGAATTCTCCTTCGTCATCGACCCCGGCAAGCACACCAACGACCTCATGCGGCAGGCCCATTACCGGGTGTCGGGAAAGAGGCCTGCCTCCTTTTACAGCGAATACTTTGTCAAGATCAAGCGCTTCATTCCCTCGATCCGCGAGTACCTCAGGTACAACTATACCCGGGAAGGCAGGATGGCGTCCCGGAGGACCCTCTACGACTTCTATGATTCCGGCCGCGTGATCTGCACCACCTGCGACGACGAGATCGAGCAGGACGTCGAGAAGCACCGCCATGACCCCCGGTTCGAGAAACCGATCCGTTATTACGGCGATAACCTTGCGAACACCCTTGCAAGTTTGCGGGAGATCGTCGCCCTTGCACAGGAGCGGAACATCCGCCTGACCCTGTTCATCGACCCGATCCAGCGGACAACCTATCTGGGCGCCGACCAGGCCCTGCTGCTTGCCTTCAAGCAGGAGCTGGCGGGCATCAGCGATTACTACGACTTCAGCGGCCTGAACACGATAACGACCGATAATTACTATTACCACGAGACCTCCCACTTCCGGCACCTGGTGGGCGACATGATGCTCAGGAAGATGTTCGGGGCCCCCGGGGTCGTTGTCCCGGCCGACTTCGGCGTGCTCGTCACGTCCCGGAACGTGGACGGCCATGTACGGAAACAGCGTGAACAGCTCGAAGCCGCGGGGGAACGGCAGGAACCGGGACGCCTCGCAAGGCGAACGCGGGAGGAAGGCGCGCCGTGAGCGGACCGCTCCAGATAATCTGCGTGAAGAACGACGACGACGTGTTCCGCACGATGATCGGGGAAAATCCGTTCATGAACAAATACCCGGTCATCGCGTACGACAACAGGGCGGAGAACATCGGCATTCCCCGGCGGTACAACCACTTCATCGAAAGCCGTATGAACGAGGACTCCTGGCTCGTCTTCTGCCACCAGGACTTCGGCTTTGACGAGGACCCGATGGCCCGGCTCCGGGAGCTCGACCGCGACTCCCTCTACGGCCCGATCGGCGCCGTCCGCAGGCGTGGCCTCTTCGTCCGGGGAGGGAAGATCGTCCTGGAAAAGAAGGTGCTCCTGGGCCGGATCCGACAGGCGCGGGGCGACAACCGGTTCTTTGATCACGGCATCCCGATCACAAAACCCGTTCCCGTCGACACCGTCGACTGCTGCTGCCTGATCGTTCACGCATCGCTCGTCAAAAAGCACGGGCTGCGGTTCGACGAGAACCTCGGCTTCCATCTCTATGCCGAGGAGCTCTCCCTGAACGCCCGCGTCAACCACGGGGTCCGGACCATGGCCGTCCCGATGAACGCCCGGCACCTGAGTTTCGGGGACACCTCTCCGGACTTCCACCGCTCCCTGGACTACGTGCGCAGGAAGTACGCGGGAACAACGTTCGTGGGCACCTGTTTTTAATGCCGGGCTCCCGGTCGCATTCAGGTATCTTCTGCTATACTAACAAACATCGTTCCCCCCCGCATGGGGAAGTCAAAGGACGCACCATGAGAAACGACGAAGACCGCACCATTGAGGAACTCAAGAAGGAGCTGCGGGCGCTCCGCAGCAAGATCGCGGAGCTCGAATCCTCCGGCCGCGGGAGCCTGCACCAGGGCTGTCTCAATGGGCTGCCTTCGGCGATCGTGATCAAGGACCTCGAGGGAAGATACCTGTTTGTGAACAAGTCTTTCGAGCGGCTTATGGCCGCCGACGCAAAGGACCTCATCGGGAAGACGGCGGAGGCGCTGTTCCCCGCGGAGTATGCCGCCCGCATCAACGTGGACGATAAGCAGGTGCGGGAGACCAGAGGCAGGGTCACCGGTGAACTGTCCCTCCCGTTCCAGGGAAAACTTCACAACTTCACCCTGCTCAAGTTTCCCCTCTTCGACGAGAGCGGCGGCGTTTCCGCCGTCTGCGGGATATACCAGGACGTGACCGGCCAAAAGCAGGCCGAGGCCGCGGTGCGCGAGCGCGAGGCTGAATACCATGAGCTGGCAGAGAGCCTGAGCGACCCCTACTGCGCCCTTGACAACGAGCTCCGCTATACCTACTGGAACGGCGCCTGCGAGACCGTGAGCGGCATCGCCGCGAAGGATGCCCTGGGAAAGACCTTCACGGAGCTGTTCCCGGGGCCCGCGCATGCTTCTGTCGAGCGGCTCTACCGCGCGGTCCTCAGGACCGGAAAACGGCAGTCCCTCGTGACCCAGGAGAAGGGGGAAGGCCGCAGCCGCTTCTACGAGATCACAGCCTACCCTTCCCGCCACGGTCTGTCCGTGTTCAGCCGTGACATCTCGAACAGGATGCTGGCCGAAGAGTCCCTCCGGGAGGCGCACCGCCGGTTCCACGATCTGCTCGCGCATGTCACCCTCATCGCCGTGATCCTGGATGCGGACGGCAACATCACCTTCTGCAACGACTTCCTGCTGTCGCTCACGGGATGGAAGGTCGAGGAGGTGATGGCGAAGAACTGGTCCGAGGTGTTCATGCCGGACACGCCCGCCGCGTTCCCGGTCCCGCGTGATCCCCGTCATGACCAGGTTCCCGCTCATTTCGAACACCCGATCCGGACGAAAAGCGGCGAACAGCTGATGATCCGCTGGAACAATACTCTTCTGTACGACCTGCAGGGAGCGGTGACCGGGTTTGCGAGCATCGGGGAGGACATCACCGAGCGCAAGCGGGCGGAGGAGCTCCTGCAGATGAGCGAGCAGCGCTTCCGGATGGTCTTTGAACGGGCCGCCTTCGGCATGGTCGTGACGGACAAGTCCAGGCGCATCGTGAGCTGCAATCCGGCCTTTCAGCGCATGCTCGGTTATTCCCGGGATGAGCTCACGGGAAAGAGCGTGTCCGAGATCAGCGTTCCCGATGACGACGCGGAAAATATCCGCCTGCTGAACGCCGCGCTGGAACAGGGGCAGGAGCACTTCGGCATGGAAAAACGGTATCTCAGAAAAGACGGTACCGTGATGCAGGGCATGCTGACGGTGTCCGTGATCCGCCAGGGCTCCGGAGAATCGTGGATCCTCGGCTTCGTGGAGGACATCACCGAACGCAAACGGCTGGGCCAGGAACTGCTGAAGCTGCAGAAGCTCGAGTCGATCGGGATCCTCGCGGGCGGCATCGCCCACGACTTCAATAATCTCCTGACCGCGATCCTGGGCAATGTCACCCTGGCGAAGATGAGAGTTCCCGCCGATATCAAGGTGTCCCGCCTGCTGACCAGCGCCGAGGATGCCTGTGCCCAGGCAAAGGACCTGAGCTACCGGCTGCTCACGTTCTCGAAGGGCGGCGAGCCGCTCATGCAGGCCCTGTCCGTGCCGCGGCTCCTGAACGAGGCCGTTGCGCTCGCGCTCCGGGACTCGGGTGTCAAGGCGGAATTCGAGCTGCCTTCCGCGCTCCCTGCGCTCCATGCCGACGAAAGCCAGCTGAAGCAGGTGATCATGAATATCGTGACGAATGCCGCCGAGTCCATGCCGGGCGGCGGCATTGTCCGCGTCTCCGCAACCAGCACGGTCCTGGGCGCGGCCGAAGCGGTGCAGGTCAAGCCGGGGTCGTACCTGAGGATCTCGATCATTGACCACGGAGAGGGCATATCATCCGGGAACCTGCCGAAGATCTTCGATCCCTATTTCACGACCAGGGAATTCGGGAGCCGCCGGGGGCGCGGCCTCGGCCTTGCCATCTGCCATTCCATCGTGCGCAAGCACCAGGGAATGATCACCGTGGACTCCGAAGCGGGAAAGGGCACTTCCGTCCATGTTCTTCTTCCCCTCGCAGCGCCGCATGCGGAAGCGGCCCGCCTGCCGCAGGAAAAGCCGGCAACAGGGAGGGAGCGAAAACGGATCCTCGTGATGGACGACGAAGAACGGGTACGGACCATCGTGAAGGAAATGCTGGAATATCTCGACTACGAGGTGGAATGCGCCGGGGAGGGAGGCGAGGCCGTAGAACGATACCGGCTGGCCCGCGACCGGGGCAGGCCTTTTGAATTCGTTCTGCTCGATCTGACCGTACCCGTCGGCGCAGGAGGCCTCGAAGCGGTCAGGAGGCTGCAGCAGATCGACCCGGCCGTGTGCGCGGTGGTATCGAGCGGATATGCCGATGATCCCATCCTCAGAAACTTCCGGACCTACGGGTTCAGCGCGGCCATCGCGAAGCCCTATGACCTCATTCAGCTCAAGGAGGCGCTCCGCGCCCTCTGGCAGTAGGCAGGCGTGAGCCCTTCCCGACCGGGGAGCGGGGCCCGGGCACGATTGCCGTCCTGCTCCTGCCCCCGCCCCGATGAAGATCGCGCTTGAAAAGCGGCGCTAAATAAGATAGAACAGATCCATCTTCGGCACCGGCAAGGAGCGCTATGCAGGAAGCCCCCGATCCGCAGCAATCGTCCCCCCCTCCCGGCAACGGCAATAGCCTCTCGATCATTCCGCTTGGCGGCGTGGGCGAGATCGGGATGAACATGACCGTCCTCGAATGCGGGACCGACATTCTCGTCATCGACGCAGGGCTCATGTTCCCCGACGCCGAGATGCTCGGCGTGGACATCGTGATCCCCGATTTCTCCTACCTGCTCGAGAACCGGGACCGCGTCCGGGCCGTCGTGCTCACCCACGCCCACGAGGACCACATCGGCGCGCTCCCGTTCCTGCTGCGGGAGCTTCCCGTGCCGGTCTACGGCACGCGGCTGACGCTCGGGTTCGTGAAGGAAAAGCTCAGGGAGCACGGTCTCGATGCCTCGGCGGAGCTCGTCACCGTGAGGCCGCGCGAAGTGGTGGAGCTCGGCTGTTTCAGCGTGGAGTTCATCCGGGTGACGCACAGCATCGTGGACGGCGTCGGCCTGGGCATCACCACGCCCGCGGGCAGGGTCGTCCATACGGGCGACTTCAAGATCGACCCCACGCCCGTGGACGGCGAGGTGATGGACCTCAAGACCTTCGCCGAGTACGGCGACCGGGGAACGCTCGTGCTCCTGTCGGACAGCACCAACGCCGGCCAGGGCGGCTACACCTTCTCGGAGAAGGAGGTGCGGCGCGGGCTGGAGGACATCTTCGGCCGCGCCCGGGGCAGGATCGTGGTGGCCACCTTCGCCTCGAACATCCACCGCGTTCAGCAGATCATCGACGTCGCGGTCATGCACGGCCGCAAGGTGATCCTGAACGGCAAGAGCATGATCGCCAACGCCCAGATCGCGCTCGACCTGGGCTATCTCAGGATGCCGGCGGACACGTGGCTCAGGATCGACGCCCTCAGGAACCTGCCCGACGACCAGGTCGTCCTGATCACCACGGGAAGCCAGGGCGAGCCCATGAGCGCGCTCTCCCGGATGGCGGCCAACGAGCACAAGCACTTCCAGATCAGGAAGGGCGACACCATTATCCTCTCCTCCAAGATGATCCCCGGGAACGAGCGGAGCGTCACGCGCATCATCAACCACCTGTTCAAGCACGGCGCCGAGGTGTTCTACGAGAAGGTTTCCGAGGTGCACGTCTCGGGCCACGCCTCCAAGGAGGAGCTGAAGCTCATGCTCTCCCTCATCAAGCCGAAATACTTCATCCCGGTCCACGGGGAGTACCGCCACCTGGTCTATCATTCCCAGCTCGCGACAAAGGTGAACATCCCCGAGGAGAACATCTTCATCATCGAGAACGGCGTGGTGATGGAGTTCACGGAGAACAGCGCCCGCAGGGCGGGCATCGTGAACGTGGGGAGGGTCTACATCGACGGCAAGACCACCGGATCGGCTGCCGAGGGAGGCGTCGAGACCGTCGTGCTCAGGGACCGGATGAAGCTCGCCCACGACGGCGTGGTGATCGTGATCCTCGGCATCGAGAAGACCACGGGCAGCGTCGTCAGCGGTCCGGACATCGTGTCGCGGGGGTTCGTGTTCGAGGACGCCTCGCAGGAGCTGCTGGCCGAGGTGAAGGACGTGGTCATGGACACGCTCCTGGTCATGATCCCCGAGGCCAAGGGCGACTGGTCGCTCGTCTCGGCCCGGGTCCGGTCCGCGCTCAAGAAGTTCATCAACAAGCGGATGGAGCGCCGGCCCATGATCCTGCCGATCATACTGGAAATATGATGAAACAGACGCGGAGAGGGTAAGGCGGACAGGGGACGCGGAGACGGGAGACACGGAGACGGGAGACACGGAGACAAGCAGACGTTAAGGCAGTCGAGAGACGGTGAAGCGAGGCTGCTACGTCAGGGGCACGGGAGTCGCGGAGTGGGCAATATCCGAGGCCATAACGAGTTAGAGGTAGGGCAGGATGCAATGGATGCGGCCATGGATATCTTCGCGGTCACGAAAACGTTTCCTTCTGAGGAAAGATATTCCCTTGTCGATCAGATACGCAGGTCCTCCCGTTCAGTGCCGGCAAATATTTCAGAAGCCTGGAGAAAGAGGCGGTACGAGGCAGCGTTCAAGAGCAAACTGAACGATTGCGAGTCGGAAGCATGTGAAACGCAAACCCGGATTGAGCTTGCACTGCGTTGTTCTTACATCGAGAAGCAGACCGCGGAGAGCCTGGATCAGAAATATGAACACATCATGGCACGGCTCGTTGCCATGATTCGGGATTCAGGCAACTCGATTTTGCGGTAGTCATGTTGTCAGGCCTTTCGCCTTGTCGTTTCTACTCTGACCCCTTCGCTACTCGGTCACCGCGTCCGCTTTACGTTTTTCCCCGTCGCCCCGTCACCGCGTCTGATTTGCGATTTCCCCCCCTCGGTCCCTATTCCCTTCATGAACCGATGGCAATGAAGGGTCCCACCCTGAAGGCCTGACTTTTTTATCGCGCAAAGCCGCAAAGTCGCAAAGGGGACCCCAACCGCGTGGAGTTGAGCAGCGAACCCTGCAGGCCGACCTGTTCGACGCTGCCCACTACCTGATCGCGCTCGACAGGGACAACAAGGGCAAGCCGTACCTCACGCAGGCCTGCGACTGGTTCAAACAGAAGGGGATGAAGGTGTGCGAGAACCCGTAGGCCGGCTGCACCGAAGAAAGGCAGGAAGCGGTCCGAATGCCGGATTTTTTATTTCTTGACAAGCAGGGAAATGTTCACGATAATAAAACACGCCTCGATTCAAATACGTATATCGAATAACGAACGTTACCTTTCGTAGCATGTTTGCAGTGTCCGTTCGAAGAAATGCATCAGGATTCACTCATCGCCCTTCTGCAAAAAAAATTTATCGGGACGCGAAGTATCAAACGGGCCGATTTCCGCCCGTGAGGGGATCACAGCCATGGGCCTGTCTTCGGCAACAAAAGCCGGTATTCATAACCTGTCCCATCAGGACGCCTGTTCTCTTCTCGAACTGATCCAGGAGAGCCTTGCCTGCCACGATCTGGATGCGTTCAGGGGACTCCTTGCGAGATTGAAGACGTTGATGGCCTACGATGTCACCACGTGCCTTGTCTGCAAAAAGGGAATGGACGGGCAGATCCGGTCACTCGATATCGTCAATGAAAACTATCCCTCGGAATGGATCGAGCTCTACGTCACGAGAAATTACGAGCAGATCGACCCCGTTCTCCAGGAGAATTTCGCAAACTTCCGGATCCAATACTGGGCCGACACCTACCGGAAGATGCCGCCTCCGAAGGGGTTCCTTTCCCTCGCCCAGGACTTCGGCCTCGACCGCGGCTACACGCACGGAGTCCGGAGCTTCACCGGCGAAGAGGGGAGCCTGTTCTCCTTTGCCGGAAGGGCCGTGGAGCAGAGCGGCCGCACGGAAACCATTCTCGACGTCTCCATCCCTCATCTCCACCAGGCGCTCTGCAGGGCCGTCAAGTACGACCGGTCCCGGACAGCAGGCACCCTGTCGCTTCGGGAGAAGGAGGTGCTGAGGTGGATGACGCAGGGAAAAAGCACCTGGGACATTTCCCGGATCCTGCGCATCAGCGAAAGGACCGTCCACTTTCACGGTCAAAACATCAAGCTGAAGCTGAACGCGTCGAGCAGGTCCCATGCGGTTGCGATTGCCCTGGAAGCGGGGATAATCGAGTCGGCCTGAACCAGTCGAACAGATCCGGCCGTTTGACCGCGTTCATCGTTTCAAATTCATGCCAGTCCAGCATCACGGCGACGACCGTGACCCCGTCGGGCATCGTCGCGGGCCTCCCGATCAATTGGTAGGGAAAACCTTTGAGACAGTACAGACGGTATACCTTCAGCTCCGTTACCGCGTAGAGATATTGTATCCTGTTGAGCACGCACCACTGATAGACTCCCTTGAACAGAATCAGGGATATCCGGTGCACATCGAAATTGCCGGCCAGGTGATTGTGCCGCGCCTCGGGCGCAACGCATAACCGGGAGATCTCGGCCGTATCCATTTCCTTCCTTATCCGGTGCTCCGGGCCGACGAGAGACAGAAACTCCTTCTCCATCATGAACTGGCGGCCGGGCATGATGAGCCGGAGGAAGGAAACCAGCCTGTTACCCGCATCGAAGACCCCGAAGAAGACCGCGTTCCGGTCGTACTCATCAGACTCCATGGCATCGGTGGAGTGAAGGACCCATTTCAGCTCATCGCAGAAGATCCGGTGGCGCAGCCGGTAGGCCTGCGCCTTGTCCTTCTCCTCGATGAGGGTCCTCACCGTGAGATCCGCCTCCTGCAGTACGATGCTTCGATAGTCCATCCGACCCGTCACTTCCGGCAACATCCCGCCTGTATCTACAATCCGCATATTCATAGTTCCTCCTTTTTGGAATGATCTGACACCCATCAATAGCATCGAACGCGGGCAAATGCACCTGTCACTATTGACAGGTGACGTATCCGGGATTTCCTACTATAGTTTAAAGAGGAAACCAGCGGAGGACGCCGGGATGCATTGGCCGGAATCCGCACGAAGAAGAACGCCACGCGCAATAACACTTGTCCGTTCCCACAACACCCATTGCTAATCGACATCGTGAGGAGGTTCCGTGGGCGTCATCATGCAGGCGTTCTACTGGGATTGCCCCAGGCTGGAAGGAAAAGAATACGAGTGGTGGGACCACGTCAAGGGAAAGGTCCCCTCGCTGAAAGACGCGGGCTTCACCGCGCTCTGGCTGCCTCCCGCGAGCAAGGCCGCCAACCTGAGCGGCCCCTCGATGGGGTACGACCCGTATGACTACTACGACCTCGGGGACATCGCCCAGAAGGGATCGACAAAGACCTGGTTCGGCTCGAAGGACCAGCTGCTCGCACTGATCCGGGCCGCCCACGACAGCGGCATGAACGTGTATGCCGACCTGGTGATCAATCACAACAGCGGGGGGGACAGCGAGGAGCTGAACCCCCTCGACAATCAGAAGAGATGGACGAGGTTCATTCCCAAGAGCGGCAAGTTCAAGCGCGACTACACCTATTTTCATCCTTCCCCGTACGAACGCTGGGACCAGATGGCCTTCGGCGACATGCCCGACCTTTGCCACCGGAACCCCGCCGTGTACACCCATCTCATCGAATACGCGAAGTGGCTCCTGGAAGACATACGTTTCGACGGTTTCCGGTATGACTGCGTCAAGGGGTACGGAGGCTGGATGGTCCGCGCGATCCAGGAGCTGCGGGCGATCAGGAACGGAACGGTCTTGAAGCCCTTCGGCGTGGGCGAATGCTGGGACAGCGACCGCAGGATCTCTGACTGGCTCGACGAAACGAATGCCTGGTCCGACAACCCGGCAGGCGCCTTCGATTTTCCGCTGCGCTATCGCCTGAAGGACCTGTGCGACACCTACGGGTTCAGCCTGAGGAGCCTGGCCGAGGGCGGGACCCTCATGAAAGACAGGCCCTATCAGGCCGTCACGTTCGTGGAAAACCACGACATTGCGCGCGACGATCCGATCGTGAACGAAAAGATGCTGGCCTACGCCTTCATCCTGACCCACGAGGGTTACCCCTGCGTGTTCTGGCAGGACTACTACACGTGGGGACTGGCGCAGGCAGGGCTCAAGGGCGGGATCGATGCCCTCGTGCGGGTGCATGAAGACCACGCGGGGGGTGGAACATCAATCCTCCATTGCGACGACGACCTCTACATCATGCAGCGAAGCGGCATGGGCGCGCAAAAGGGGCTCGTCTTCGTCATGAACAACCGGGGCGATGCCTGGAACGGGGCAGGGGTAAAGACGCAGTGGAGCAACACGAGATTCGTTCCTGCGGCGTGGCGCGGAAGGGACGATGCGGGGATTCCGCAGGAGCAATGGACCAACGGCGATGGTTGGGGTGAATTCTACGCCCCGCCAAGAGGGTATGCGGTGTATGTGCTGGAGGGGTGAGGGTTTTGACCCAACATGAAAAAGCCGGAGGAAAGAATAGGGATGGTTAAGCCCGATGTACAGCAAATGCTCCAGGCGCGCGACGCCCTGATCGATATGGCCGGCAATCTGAGAAAG
Organism: Nitrospirota bacterium; assembly: GCA_035516965.1. NCBI lineage: Bacteria > Pseudomonadati > Nitrospirota > Nitrospirota bacterium. Next base: position 10,677 of record DATIZR010000019.1, on the reverse strand, counting down.
CTCAAACAGCAAAAGGTTGAGCAGCTCTCCATAGACGATATAGCAAAGATAAACCAGGCCATCGTCGATACGCTCAACAAAGCGTCAGCCGTGCACGCAAAAACCATCGGAAGCAGGGCAGGCAATATCCAAAATTGCATCTCCAGGATCGACGACGCAAAGAAAGCCCTGAGCAGCGCGGTGGACACTGCGGGGCGGGTCAAGAACGTGATGAAAATAGCCGAGCCTGTCGTACAACTGGCCTCGGCCGTCGCCCTGGGAGATGTGCAATCGATCATGCGTTCGGCCGGCGATGTGATTGACGCGACAAAGTCCAATTAACACGAGAAGCTTAGCACACTCTCCGGACACCCGGATGCTGAGAAAGTAACAAACGGCTCGGTAACAGTTTGAGTAGGCGCCGCTTACCTATGATGAAGAGACTCTCTGGGTCCCGCGTCCAACAGCCGAGATTTGATCGTGAGTTCCAATGATGATATGAAAAACATCCGCGCATTTAATCGCTGAATGAGCCAACCAAATGAAGGAGGACGAAATGGGACTGCGAACAGACCTTGATGGGCTCAGATTTAGAAAACCTGGCGAAGATACTGTCTACGTGATTGACCAAGGCAAAAAGCGTGGAATACCGAACCCAGGGGTTTATGATGCACTTTTTAAAACATGGGACAATATCCACCTCGACATTGACATCAATGCCATAGACGATGGGCCAGCCGTGGATCAAACAGCGATACTTTTCAGATGCTACGACAATCCTAAGGTGTTTTTGTTTGACAACGGAAAGAAAAGATGGATTGAATCCCCGGCAGTAATGGATAGGTTCCAGTTCAACTGGAATAGTATTCATGTTTGGAATACACCACTTAGTGCCATTGGATACCCTGATGGACCCACTATTACTAAAACAGGTCGTCCAGACTAGGAGGGCTTCTGATAAGTTTGATCAGCGGTCAATAATAGTTGCATCGGTTGCGGGTAATGCGCGGATGTTTAAAAAAACACAAAATAATTTTCATGCAGCGATATCGTGCAAGCAAAAGTTCAGCCGGCGACGCGATCTACGCTGCGAAAGTTAATTGACTTGTCAGGCTAGCCGCGTCAGCACGGACAACCTGTAGATAGAGTAACAAACGGCACGAAAACAAGATGAATAAGCCAGCCCTGTCTATGTCTCTGATGCAGATCTGATCCTTTTAACTTCGGGTATATTTGTCAACATCCTAGATTTGACCACGAGTGCGCTTTCAGCCGTGCACGCAAAAACCATCGGAAGCAGGGGAGGCAATATACAGAATTGCATATCCAGGATCGATGACGCAAAAAAAGCCCTGAGCAGCGCGGCGGACACCGCGGGGCGGGTCAAGAACGTGATGAAAATAGCCGAGCCTGTCGTACAACTGGCTTCAGCCGTCGCCCTGGGAGATGTTCAATCGATCATGCATTCGGCCGGCGATGTGATCGACGCGACAAAGGCTAATTAACTCTTGAAGCTCAACTCGTCCACTCGGCCGGCCGGGAGAGAGGGCAACAAAAATGCGGTAGCAGTTTGCAGAAGCGAACCTTGGATATGATGAAGACTTGAACTTCTTGAGTCCGGGCGCAGTTGTCAACATCCGAGATTTGTCGCCGAGTGTGACCCCTATTAAGGTTGGCAGGGGCCAAGCCCCGCACCTTATATCAGGGTTACTCAGTTAGCGTTTATTTGACCATAGGAGCATTAAGAGGGCGTTGCCCAGTCGTCGGCCTAGACCTGGCGGGGCAATATGTGATAAGAACGGGCCTGTCAACTTTCGCGGACTGCAGGGACTATCCGCACGTCGGGTGCGGTAGCAATCGCCGAAAAGGAGGCATTATGCGTATACGTCGCATCACATTCATCGCCGTTATCGCAGTGGTCGTCTTTGCAGCAGCAGCCGTAAATATTCATGCGGACCAGCCTGAGGCACGCTTCAGTCCCGATCGAATCCTGAAGGGCACAACTCCGACGATTATAATCACGCTGGACAAGAGCATCCAAAATCAGGAAGAGATCAAAAATATTCGATTAGGCGGACAAGTAGTCGACGTGAAACGGTCGGAGGGCAAGTTGTCCGTCCAACTTCCGAAACTCGACCTTGTAGGTCTGGCCGACGTTGAGGTCCTCGGCAAGGACGACAAGGTGGTGGCCGTAGGACAACTGAAATATGTAGAGTCCACGGAGAGAATCAAGGGAGTCTGGCTTCTCCTTCTATATGTTTTTCTCATCGTTTTGCCGCCGTCTATTTTCACTTTTTACGACATCAATAGGAGTTACGCGGAGCGGTCCAAAGTTCTCAACAAACTGGACGGGTGTAATGCGACCATCGACCAGATCAAGGCCCTCCTCGCGGACATGGACCAGGGGCCAACAGGCCTCACTGGGCTCACGCGAGGCATTGTCGCAGTGACGCTCATCCTCGTCCTGGCTATTGCAGTCTTCCACCTCGTCGTGTTCCCGCCCGGCAAGGTTCCCGACATAGCGGAGAAGCTACTCATGTTACTGGCCGGCACCTTGACAGCGATCACGGGATTCTACTTTGGTTCCAAGGCCGCCACTGAGGCCGCCAGCGCCACCAAGTCCGGTGACGGAAAGACCGGGGGTTCCGTAGTACCCACAGTGCCCACGATATCGCAAGTCGATCCGACCGAGGGAGCCAAGGCCGGTGACAAGGTCACGGTGACTGGCAAAGGGTTTGGCAAACAGCAAGGGAAAGGCATTGTGAAGTTCGATGAACAGAAAGGTGCGGTTGATAAGAAGGAAGACTGGACAGACACGTCAATTAAAGTCGCTGTCCCGTCCGGAATGTCACCTACACAAGTCAAGATCGTCGTGACGAATGACGACGGGAAACCTTCTGAGCCGTATCCATACAACATCATTCGCCAAAATTAAGGGTTTTAGGGACATTGTCTCCTGGGTTGAGTTTTTTTGCCTAATTAAGTTAAGCGCGCTGAGTGACAACGTCCCTATTTGTCCAAGCCTGAGGAACACGACGAAATAATGGTATAGAGAGAGGTCATTTTGATAGCAAGCGCTTTGAAATTGAATTTGTGAAGAGATCTTTTATAAGAGCTAAGATAAGGAGGATTTGCAATGAAAAAGATTTACCTGCCAGTCGCAGTAGCGCTTCTGAATTTAACATTTTTATCGACAGCTTTTGGTCTAGCATTGGAAACACTAGATGCAAGCACGATGAATAAAAAGCAGATTGAACAAAAATACGAAGAGAATAAGAAAAAAATTGCAGAATCACCCTCCAGTCCTCAGGAAAAAGAAGATCTGTCTAAAAAAAATGATCAGAACTATGAAGCCGCTCAGCAAAATCTAGAGATGTACGGGTTTAAATTTGGCATAGGGTTGTTGGGATCTCATTTCCATGGTAAATCAAGGGTTGTTGCGACGTCAGTGCAAAATGGCATAGTCTCCATTGATGAAGGAGATAACAATATATTAGGAGCAGTGTTTGAAACCCATAACTTCTTCGGACACATCACAGGACCGCTGTATTGGGGATGGTTTTTAGGTGTGCAAACGACAAATGACAAGATTGTCGAGTCCGCAATCGCCGGCCTAATGCTTGCTACAAAATACAAAAATAACCCTACCGACGGTGGCAGTTTCAATATCGGCTTTGGATTCATTATGGACCCAAACGCCCGGGTCTTGGCCGATGGGTTTGAGGCAGGCATGCCTCTACCAGCAGGTGAGCAGGGGGTCAGAACTAAGAAAGTAACAAAAACCGGATACGGAGTTGTCATCTCATACGGCTTTTAACCCCCCCCCGCAGGCGTTTGAAGACTTAACACCATTAGTCACGAGGGTATGAACGCGAATTACAGTTAATTGAGGAGGCCGCATGCAAATCGATTTTCATTACTACCTTATATATGGCTTGGCAAAGGAAGCAGCGTACACCGATGCAGATGCGGAAGTGCTCGCCTACGCGTCGCAATACGTTGACAACAACAAGGAACGCCAGTACGTCGTGTCGGACGAGTTTGGCCGATTTTACGTGGATTTCCCAAAACGAATCGAGGATGCCACGGAGATCACGTTCCCGATAATTACCCAAGGTGAGGATTTCACTTGCTTCGACCTTCATGTTCAGCGTTACGCCTATTGCCCCTTTCATTTCATTCCCGGGGACAACAAGGCGTCCATAAACGGGCACACAAACCCTCTCTGTACTGATGAGGGCTGCACCCGCTCGACGGCACTCGTCAATGCGGCAAAATCGCAAAATGATCTATACAAGCTCGGAATTGCTCTTCATACTTACGCGGATACATGGTCGCATACACGGTTCAGCGCATTTCATGAAGACTGGAACAGGGTCTACCACAACATTGTAAAAAACATCCCGCCGAATATAGGACAAGCCGAAGTCCTCACGATGCCGGACGAGATATCCACCACATGGAGGGACGAAAGGATCAACGAGGACATAAAGAATCGGGACCGAGCCATTCAGGCCATGGAGGCAATATTCGGCTTGATAAATAAAGGGTCCGCGAGTTGGAGTGGTGTAAAGGGAGCATGCGAGCAATTTGTCGGGGCTACGGATAGTAATTCGCGAATTAAACAGATACGAAACAAATACAGCATCCAGTTCGAATACGATGAAGACAAGTGGATCAACGAGGCGCTTAGTTTTATAAGAAACACCGGGAACATCCTTGACGCCACCACGATCCCGGGAGCACCTTTGCCGCGGCCGGGATTCGTCAACATCACTTTAAAAGACGGAAATGCTCACTGGATCAGATTTCAGCACGCGGCAAAAACGCAGCTTTCGTGGGTGCTGGATTCAGCGAAGTTTATTTAAATACCCGTGATGGCTGTTGGCATATTTTAATTGGCAGCTGGGAGAGTATATTAATATAGAAAGCGACGTTATTTTTAATTTTTTAAAGCCCTTGCCCTCATTCGGCAATGGGCTTTTTATCTTTTCGCCTTGATATTCCGAGCCGTTTATAATAAGCTTTTTTAAACGAAAGGGACGGGACTGCGGGAAGGGGAAAGGGAATGAAAAAGGACACGCAATGCGTTCATAGCGGCGGCATCTTCGACCCGGTAACCGGCGGGGTGAACACGCCGATCTACCCCTCTTCGGCCTTCGAGTACCGCGACCGGCAGGACGTTCCCTATCCGCGCTACTTCAACACGCCCAACCAGCGCGTCATCGTCGAGAAGCTCTGCAGCCTCGAAGGCGCCGAGGACGGCGTGCTGTTCGGCTCGGGCATGGCTGCGATCAGTACGACCGTCTGCGCCTTTGCCAGGGCCGGGGACCACGTGGTCATGATGGACGAGCTCTACGGGGGGACGCATTCCTTCGCGACCGACGCGTTCGCCCGGCTCGGCATCGCGCACACCTTCGCGGCCACGAGCGCCGAGGCCGTATGCGCGGCGATCCGCAAGGAAACGAAGGTCGTGGTCATCGAGTCCCCGACGAACCCGCTCCTGAGCGTTATCGACATCCGGAAGGTGGCAGCCTGCTGCAGGGACAAGGGCGTGGTCTCGATCATCGACAACACCTTCGCCAGCCCGGTCCTGCAGAACCCGCTCGGCCTCGGCATGGATGTGGTCGTGCACAGCGGCACGAAGTATCTCGGCGGCCACAGCGACCTCTGCTGCGGCATAACGGTGACTTCAACCGAAAAGGCGAAGACCATCCGCGACCTTGCCAGGCACTTCGGCGGAGTCATGAACGCCCAAACCTGCTACCTGCTCGAGCGGAGCCTGAAGACCCTTGCTCTCAGGATGGAGCGTCAGACCTCGAACGCCGGCAGGATCGCGGGATATCTTTCGGAGCGGAAAGAAGTGAAGAAGGTCTTTTACCCCGGCCTCGCCGGTTCGCAGGGCCACAGCCTCGCCCGGTCGCAGATGACGGGCTTCGGCGCCATGCTTTCCTTCGAGCTGGACGCAGCCGTCAGCCCCGATGACTGCCTCCGGCGCTTGAAGCTCATCCGGCCTGCCGTGAGCCTCGGCGGGATCGAGACTACGATCTGCTCGCCGGCAAAGACGTCGCATGCGAAGATGTCGGCGGAAGAACGGAAACGGATCGGAGTGAGCGACGCGCTGCTGCGGCTGTCCGTGGGCATCGAGCACGTGGAGGACCTGATCGAGGACCTGGGACAGGCGATGGGGTGAAGAAAAAGATCCGACTCCATGAGGGCTTGATCGAGAGAATGGCGAGCATTTGACGGTCTGGCGTAATGCTTGTCACGTATCAACGTCCCCTGTGCTGCGCACGGGACCCTGGCAGGGGGCAAGGGAGGAAGAGGGAGCCGTGAACGCGCCCTTCAAGAGCGTTCTTAAACGGCTGGGCTGTACGGCGCTGATCGCGGTCGCGCTGCTTTTCGGGGCATCGGTCCGGAGAGCGATCGTCACGCCCGTTGAACGGCCCGCATTGCCGGCCGTTGTGAATGACATTACCCAACTCAATCCGATCGCGGTGGCGCGCATCATAACGCCGACAACGACCGAAGAGATCGTCGAAGCCGTTAAACGCAATCCCGGACCCATCTCGATCGGCGGCGGCAGGTACAGCATGGGCGGACAAACGGCGACGGAAGGCGCGCTTCACATCGACATGCGCGGGTTCAACAAGATCCTCGCGTTCTCTCCCGTTGCAAGGACCATCACGGTCCAGGCGGGCGCACGGTGGCGTCAGATCCAGGAACGGATCGATCCCTACGGCCTCTCCGTCCGGATCATGCAGACCTATGCGAATTTTACGGTCGGCGGGTCGCTTTCCGTCAATGCGCACGGCAGGTATCTCGGACAGGGGCCCCTTGTCCTCTCGGTGCGTGCGTTGAAGGTCGTTCTGGCGAACGGGGCGCTTGTCGAAGCTACCCCTGCCAGGAACCGCGAGCTTTTCTACGGGGTCATCGGGGGATACGGGGGCCTGGGCGTCATCACCGAGGCGACCCTCGATCTGACCGACAACGGCAGGGTAAAGCGCCGGCACCGGACGATGCCCCTTGCCGACTACCCGGGCTACTTCTTCCGGGAGGTTCGTGGATCAAAGGAGATCGTATTCCACAATGCCGATATCTACCCCGACGCGTACGACACGGTCCATGCTGTATCCTATGTGAAGACCGACGAACCGGCAACCGGACAGGAGCGGCTGATGCCGAGGGGCAGGAACTACTCCCTCGACCGCTTCACCTATTGGGTGATCTCCGAATGGCCGATGGGCAAGGCCATCCGCCAGTATATCGTGGACTCCCTGATGTACCGGGGCGAATGCGTGGAGTGGCGTAATTACGAGGCGAGCTATGACGTTGCGGAGCTGGAGCCGTCCTCACGCAGCGACTCGACCTATGTTCTTCAGGAATATTTCGTTCCCGTAGAGCGGTTCGACGAATTCGTTCCGAGAATGTGCGACTGCTTCCGGCACCACCGGGTCAACGTCATCAACGTCTCGGTCCGGCATGCCGAACGCGACCCGGGAACGATCATGGCATGGGCCCGGCAGGAGGTCTTCGCATTCGTCGTGTATTATAAACAGGGCACGGACAGCGCGTCGCGGGAAAAGGTCGCGGCCTGGACCCGCGAATTGATCGATGCGGCAATAAACGCGGGCGGCACTTACTACCTGCCGTATCAACCGCATGCGACCTATGAGCAATTCCTGAGGGCCTATCCCCGCGCGCCGGAGTTCTTCGCCCTGAAAAGAATGGTGGACCCGACAAACAAATTCCGGAACAAGCTCTGGGACAAGTATTACGACGCCTATCAGAGCACCGCACTTCCGGTCAGCTCACGGGTCGATCCGGCAGGCCTTCGCAGCCGAGCACCTGGTGAAGGGCTCGGGTTGGCAGGGAGAGAGGAGCGGCAATGGCACGGAAAAGAATAGCGGTCATCGTCGGAAGCCTGCGCAGGGACTCGCTCAACCGCAAAATGGCAAAGGCGATGATGAAGCTTGCACCTGATTCGCTCGAGCTCGAGATCATCGAGATCGGAGGGCTTCCGCTCTATAATCAGGACCTTGATAATGATAACCCGCCGGCAGTCTGGACCGAGTTCCGGGAGCGCCTGAAGAAGTTCGACGGGGTCCTGTTCGTAACACCCGAGTACAATCGCTCCATGCCCGGAGCGCTCAAGAACGCCATCGACGTGGGTTCCCGTCCCTATGGAAAGAACAGGTGGGCGGGAAAGCCGGGCGCGGTGGTGAGTGTCTCGCCGGGAGCCATCGGCGGATTCGGCGCGAACCACCACTTGAGGCAATCGCTGGTGTTCATCGATGTCCCCGCAATGCAGCAGCCGGAGGCGTATATAGGGAATGCCGCGAATCTCTTCGACGAGAGCGGCAATCTCACCAATGATTCGGTCCGTGAATTCGCGGCGAAGTTCATGCATGCCTTTGCTGCGTGGGTTGCGACCAACACCGCGGGCAAATGACCGGAGCGCATAGAAAAGAGTGTCAATTCCAAAGTCCGAGCCCGGATGGGCTCTTTGTAACAATCAAAAAGACGAGGTTCGCAGGTCCTCGCACCTGTATAAATCTCTTGTCACCTTTCTTGCGTGCCCAAGCAAGGTGACCCAAAGAAGGGCACCCGGCGACCATTCTTGTCCGTCATGCTCGGTCGTCCTCGGTACATTTCGGAAACTTGCCCTTTGGGCTTCGGACATCCGAAATGCTTCACCCTCGTCCTCGGTCACCTGCCGGGAATAGCCGCATGGGACTTCTGCAAGGCGCAGGGAAAGCAAGGCATTTAACCAAACCCGGCATGTCCCAGAAGTTTACCTCTGCGTCTTTGCGGCTTTGCGCGAGAAATAAGTTTAGCACTCGTTTATGGCCGCTGGGTGAAGCCCCAGAATTCATAAGGAAGAAGTAAGAGGCTGTAGGTGTTTACTTAATTCATCCTTCTTACTTCAGAAGGAGAGTATGCTATGGATCCCGTCGTTCACTTTGAGATGCCCTTCGAAGACCGTGTGCGCATGGCGAAGTTCTACAGGTCCGCATTCGGCTGGCAGACACAGATGCTTGGCGAGGAGATGGGCAGCTATGTCCTCGCGACGACCGTCGAAACCGGCGAGAAGGGGCCTACCAGGCCCGGTGCGATCAACGGAGGATTCTACCCGAAGAAACCCGACTGGCCAGCGCAATATCCGTCCCTTGTCATCGCGGTGGGCGATATCAAAACAGCGATCGCGAAGGTCGTCAAGGCGGGCGGCATTGTGCTTGGCGAGCCCATGGAGATACCCGGCGTGGGAAGCTACGTCTCGTTCACCGACCCCGAGGGCAACCGCGTAAGCATGCTGCAGCCCGTCCCGCGCAACTGGCATGCACCGAAGAAGAAAACGAAGAAAAAGATAGTGAAGAAGAAAGCGGCGAAGAAAGGCGCGGCGTGATCGAAAAAGGCAGTCCGGCGCCCGGCAGGCAAGCGGGTATAGGTAGCGGTTAGTTGAAGCGGAAAGACCAATTACCTCACATCAGGAGGAAGCATATGGATCGGAAGATGACAACCCAGGCTTCACTCGGCATAGTGGTCCTTTTCATTTCCTTTATGATCACGGGATGCAGCGGAGGAGGAGGCGGAGTCGGGTTCGTGGCTCCGCCCGCGGCCACCTATTCTGTCGGCGGCGTCGTAAGCGGACTGACCGGCACGGGTCTCGTCCTGACGAACAACGGCGGAGACAACCTCGCGCTTTCCTCCAACGGCACGTTCACGTTCCCGACGGGTCTCAGCAGCAATGCCACTTACAGCGTCGCCTCTGTGGCGCAGCCTGGAGGCAAGCAGTGCGTCGTCACCAGCGGGACGGGCACGGTCGGCAGCGCAAACGTCACCGATGTAGCCGTCGTCTGCACCGTGACCGACGTGACCAGCGGCCTGGCGGCCGAGTACCAATGCGACGGCAATGTGAACGATTCCGTGGGCAGCGCGAACGGCACGCCGAGCGGCGGCTTCGCCTATACGACGGACCGGTACGGGAACAGCAGCTCGGCATGCAGCTTCAACGGTACCGACGCCAAGGTCCACGTGGCCGGCGCCATCTCCGCGCCGGGCAGCACCGGTTTCAGCCTCTCCCTCTGGACGAAAACCACCAACACCACCTTCACGGGATCGATCGTCTACGGCAACTTCCTCTTCAGCATCCACGGATCGATGATCCTCACCGTGATCCCCGGTGCGACCATGAGCACGTCCATGACGTATTCGCAGAACACCTGGGCCCATGTCGTCGGGACCTATGATGACACAACGGGGCTGATCAAGCTCTATAAGGATGGAGCGCTTGTGTCGCAGGCCACGAAATCGGGCGCAGTGGGAGCGGCGTCCCTGACGTCGCTCGACCTCGGCCAGAACGCCTGGCCGGCGGCCACCTACTGGAACGGTGCGCTCGACGATATCCGATACTACGGCCGCACGTTGTCAGACAGCGAAGTGCAGCAGTTGTACGACTACCAGAAGCCGGCGAGCCGCAAGACGTTCGTCACTGCCACGGTGTTCGACGGGAACCTGGTCGCCGCCGAGGGGACGCACAAGGCAACGGGGATCGGGGCGGCAGATGCCTTGTGCCTCAAGGATGGCAACTATCCCGGGGCCGGTGTCTACAAAGCGTTCCTGGTGGATGCCGCAAACAGGGTTGCCTCGGTAAGCGCCAATGCCGGCGACGGTCAGATCGGGTGGGTCTTGAGGCCG
>DATIZR010000018.1 GCA_035516965.1 Nitrospirota bacterium | reverse complement strand
GCACCCCGGCATCTGCTTCTTTGAGGATCGCGATGATCTGTGTTTCGGTGAATCTCGAGCTTTTCATGAGAACCTCCTGGCGTCCATATAATGCCAGAAAGCTCTACTTTTAGCATGTCTCTTTTTTAGGGAAGCTTACGCTTTGGCTTGACACGAAGTTTCAATTCTATTGACAAATCTTAAAGTTTTCTGTATGTTGTTACCTCAATAAAGGGAATTTTGACGGTTTTTTGCTCATCCGGGATATCTCGCAGGCTGACCTTGATATTCGGAGAGAGGTTCTCATGGAACGGACGCTGCTCCTGAACGCGACGTTTGAGCCGTTAAAGATCATCCCCTGGCAAAGGGCGATCACGCTGCTCACCCAGGGCAAAGTGGAAGTGATCGACTTTTACGAGCGGGACATCCGGGGTGTGTCCCTCACGTTCAAACTGCCCTCCATCCTCCGTCTTCTCAAGCTTGTCAAGGTCCGCCGCGCAAGCAGGGAGGTCAGGTTCTCCCGCGCCAACATCTATCAGCGCGATAAATATTCCTGCCAGTACTGCGGCATCAAGTATCCCGCCGAGGATCTCACCTTCGATCACGTCATACCGCAGGTGCAGGGTGGCCAGGCCACGTGGGAGAACATCGTTACGGCCTGCCTCTCGTGCAATAACCGGAAGGGCGGCAGGACCCCCCGGGAGGCGGGCATGCGGCTGATCAGGCCTCCCATGAAACCCCGCTGGATGCCGGTCATCACCCTGACCTTCGGTATCAAGAACGCTCCCCTCAGCTGGCGTGATTATCTCTATTGGAACATCGAACTGAACAAGGAACAGTAGCCCGTCTCAGGACACATCCCCTCCGTCTTTTCGCGTCTCGTGCAGCACGCGGCATTCGCCAGATGCGGTTCGTTCCGTTTTTTCCTTGTCAACCCGCGGGTTTGATGATATATTCCTGACCTGAATCCGTTCACGTTCTGCCAACGGGGGAGGCTTCGACCATGAAAAAAATCCTGGTAGTTCTTGTTTGCGCAATGCTGACGCTGTCCGCGGGCCGCGCGTTCGCGTTCATCCATTTTACGCAAAATGAGTTCACGACCGCCGAAAGCCTCGATCCCGGCATGACACAGACGGGCGTTTTTTTCACGCTCGGCGAGGACTACAAGAGCTATTATCCCGAGATCCGCTACGGTCTCGGCGCCCTGGCCGAAGTAGGCGTGAAGGTCGGTGTCACGGATGCCCAATTTCAGGCTTTCGCTGACAAACTGGGCCCCGGCGACAAGCTTGGTGCGCTGATCGGCATCGATCTAAAATATCAGCTCATCAAGGAGACCGAAGGCATTCCCCTCGACATGGCCGTCGACCTGAGATTCGACAACACGATCGTGAGCAAGAAGAATGCAAGCGAGTTGACCTTCTCCACCATTTTCAGCAAAAGCTTTCCCCTCACGGAGCGCGGCTACAAGCTGGTACCCTACGGGGGTATCGAGATGTCGGCCGTCTACGGCTCGGCGCTGCCCAAGGACGACACCTCGGTGTACGCCTTTGCCGGGATCGAATGGAAGCTCAGCCAGAAATTCATGTTCCTGCTGGAGTACAAGGGCGGGGAAAGCAACATCGGAGGAGTCGGCATCAGGTTCGAGTACTAAGCCGGCGGGATGCCCGGCCATCCTCCGGCCGCAGCCGCCTCATGAGAGTCCATGCCCTTTCAGCTTTCCGGGAACACACGAACGGTCGCTCTTCCCGTCGTCCTGCAGATCCTGCAGCATGCATCCGTGACCGGCACCCTGACCGTCCAGAGACACTCCCTCGAGAAGTGCGTTCACCTCAAGAACGGCCAGATCATTTTCGCCACGTCCAATGACGGACAGGACCGCCTGGGTGAGATGCTGGTAAAAGCCGGCTTCCTGACGCGGGAGAACCTGGAGACGGCCCTGACCCTGTACCGCAAGAACGCAGGGCTCAAGAAGATCGGCGCCATTCTCGTGGAGAACGGGTACGTATCCCCCAAGAATCTCTTTGCAGGCCTCAAGACCCAGGTGAAGGACATTATCTTTAGTCTTTTTCTCTGGGAGGACGCCGACTACCGGTTCGAAGAGAGGCTGCCGCCCGATGTCATCCAGCTCCAGATCAACGTGGAGGAACTGGTGGCCGAGATCATCGAACGGATGAAAAAAGAATGACCCTGCGCGCCGGCGGCCGACTCACTTTTCTGTTGTCCTTTCCCCCCGGCGCAGGTATAATTTCCGCCAATGCCGAAGCGCATTCTGTGCAGGCAGGGCCCGCCGGCGGCCGCGAGCACGCGGCGGGGATGTTCGAACGGAGTCCCTTTTGAAAGCCCTGAAACTCGCCTCATTCCCCGGGATGGCAGAACGGGTCAGCGCTCTTTACAACGAAGACGAGGACGCCCTGTTGCTTGCGATGCTCGGTCAGGAGTACATCATCCGGCATGACGGGATCACGCTGCACGGGCAGAAGGCCCCGGAGCACCAGGCATCCGTGATCCTTGACTACCTGTTCTCGACCGGCTCCTCGCTGGCGCTCATGCCGTGGCGCACGCCGGGAGATTTCTCCGGCGCGCCGCTCCCCGAATTCCGGCAGAGAGTGGAGCAGCCCATCACCCAGTATGCGGCGGAGATAATCGCGCGGGCCGCTGCGATCCTGCCCCTGTTCGACGCCAAGGTAGCCCCGAGCTTGATCGGGAGCGACCTCGCGATCAACGTACGGGCCCTGCCCAAGGTTCACCTTCATGTGGAGCTGTCGCAGGAGACCCCGGATTTTCCTGCAGAGGTGTGGGTCCTGTTCTCCAACAATGCCCATGAGTTCATTTCAGTCGCGAGCATGCAACGAATCGGAGAACTGCTCAAGGACAGGGTCGTGAGCCTGCTCAGGATCTATTGACCGTCGAACCATCGGTGGCGGTCTCCCCTTCATGACGACAATAAAGGAAACAGCAATGTCAGCGCGGGACCGGATCGTCCTCGCCCTGGACCTCGATTCCGACCGGGACGCCATTGCCCTGGTGGACGAACTCAGGGGTTCCGTCGGGATGTTCAAGGTGGGCCATCAATTGTTCACGGCCTACGGCCCGGATATCGTGCGGCGGATCGTTGAACGGGGCGGCAGGGTGTTCCTCGACCTGAAGTACCACGACATCCCGAACACCGTTGCCAGGGCTTCAGCGGAAGCGGTCAAGCTCGGGGCCAGTATCTTCAATGTGCACGCCCTCGGCGGAGCGGACATGATGCGGGCCGCGGCGGAGTCTGCGCGGGAGACGGCCGCGCGGCTCGGCGTGCGGAACCCCGTCGTTCTCGCCGTGACGGTCCTGACCAGCATGGACGGCCAGAGTCTGCGCCGGGAGCTCAAGATAACGCGGTCTCTTCAGCGGGAAGTGAACCATCTCGCGCGGATGGCGCAGCGCGCGGGCATGCACGGTGTGGTAGCGTCTCCGCAGGAGATCACGATGCTGAGGCGAGCCGTGCGCGGCTCCTTTGTCATCCTGACACCCGGCGTCCGTCCGTCCTGGGCCGCGAAGGACGACCAGAAGCGCACCATGACGCCTGCCGAGGCAGTCGCAGCAGGCGCGGACTATATCGTTGTGGGGAGGCCGGTGCTGAAGGCCGCAGACCGGAAGGCGGCGGTGTTACAAATTATTCAAGAGATAACAACGGAAACGTAGCCACCGGGGAAGATCGCTGCCCGGGCAGGAGCACCGAGGTCTCAGCGGATGATAAGAACAAAGGCGGGAGGAGGCGTCATTGGTCCCGTTTCGCGTCAGCGTTCCTGGTGTCTCTTCGTCCTCCGTGAACCCAGCGACAAATAAACCAAAGGGGCCAATATGACATCCGAACAGGTATTGGACATCTATACAAAGACCGGAGCACTGCTCACCGGCCATTTTCTCCTTTCGTCAGGCCTACACAGCGAGCAGTATCTCCAGTCGGCGCTCGTGCTCCAGCAGCCCGAGATCGCAACCAGACTGTGTGCTGCGCTGGCAGAACCGTTCCGGCATTCGCGGATCGACGCCGTCATAGCGCCGGCGCTCGGCGGCGTGTTCGTGTCCCATGAGACCGCGAGAGCGCTCGGGGTCCGCGCGCTGTTCGCCGAACGCGTGAACGGGGAACTGACGCTCCGGCGCGGCTTTATAATCAGGCCCGGGGAACGATTGCTCGTAGTGGAGGATGTGATCACGACGGGGAAATCCACGAAGGAGACGATCGAGGTCGTCCGAAAGTCGGGCGGCGAGGTGGTGGCAGCCGCGTCGCTGATCGACCGCTCGGGGGGCAAGGCCGAGCTCGGCGTTCCCTATCAATCCCTCGTCACGCTGAATGTTCCGACCTATGCTCCCGAGGCCTGCCCGCTGTGCAAGGCAGGCGGAACACCCGTCAAACCCGGCAGCAGGGGATTGAAATAACCGGCAGTCCGGGCAACGAGAATTGAACCAGCCCTCGGCTTTGCGTGAGACGCTTTTGACTCTCACTTTTGGTTCCGGCTTGACCGGGTCAGGGGAGTGAACGGCGCCGCTTTCTTTTTTGTCCTGCCCAGGACGCCGTAGAGGTGATAGGCGCAATCAGGCCCCACCAAGCCGCGCGCGGCCTCCAGGCTCAATCGCACCTTTCCACTCACGATCAGTCTGCGATACAGATAGCGGATCCGCATCTCCTCCGACGCGCCCTTCATAGCCACATACTACGCCGCTTCGCACCGTGAATTCAAGCCTCTTTCCCCGGTCGATCCCGGGGGAACCGCTCCGAATGATGCTTGACTTTCGGGCCTTAATTGCCTATCTTAATTCTAGCTGCCTTTTCGCTTCATGCAATCTCATCGCTGTCGCAGGATTCACTCCTTCCGAGGCTGTACCGGATTTGAACGATCACACGCGAACATACGGTCCATGGGCTGTCCGCTTCATGATCCGCAGCTGCCTCCTGGCCCTGTTCCTTGCGCTCCCGGCCATGCTCTTGCAGCCGCTCCCGGCATGGGCAGAGAACGCGCCGTTGTCCTCCTCAATGACACCAACGACTCGGCCTGGCGGTGAAGCAGCGGTGCCGCAGAAGGGAGAAGCCGGCAGCGCGGCTCCCCTTGAAAGCCGTCAGACAACGACCGCGCCGGAGAACGAAGAGCCGCAGGTAACCTTCGTCGACGTGTTGCATCAGGGCCTCTCGACGACCATTCAGGGGACGGCTACCTGGATGGATTCTTTTTTCGGGAACCAGCGGTATACCAGCGAACTGAACGAGTCCTACATGCGATTCCGGTATAACGTGTTCCTCCAGCAAGCGACGAAGCCGTACCATAAGGCGGACTACGAGATAAGGATCGTGCTGCCCCAGCTCAGACAGAAGACTCATCTTGTCTTTGCCGGAACGCCGAAGGAGACAACGGACTTTTCGGCCGTGAACACGAACACGCAGAGCGACGAGATAACATCGACCGAACAGCAAAACGTGACCGCAGCCGTGCACCAGACCCTCCTTGATACCGCTCAGCAGAACTTCATCATGCGCGCGGGCGCCAAGCTGCATAACTACCGTCCCGTCGTGCTGCTCGGGCCGCGGTACCGGGTGCTGCTCCCGCTCGACAAGTGGAGTCTCCGCTTCAGCCAGGAGGACGTTTGGACGAGCAACACGGGCTGGGAATCGAGGAGCACGCTCGACGTGGAGCGCCCGCTCCCGAGCAACCTTTTCTTCCGGGCTACGACCGATTGGATCTGGACCGAGCATCACCTGGGGTTTACCTATGACTATGCGTTCAGCCTCAGCCAGCCCCTGAGTCCGCGGCGGGCGATCAGTTATGAATGGGCAAACATTTTCCAATCTCGGCCGGTCAATGAGCTGTTGGAGGTCGACCTCCGGGTACGATACCGCCAGCGGGTCTGGCGCGATTGGCTTTATTTTGAGACGGCCCCCCAGTATGGGTTCCCGCGCACGCGGGCCTTTCGGGCCACGGCGGGCATCCTTTTCCGTTTAGAGATGAATTTCGGTCACTTGTCGGCGTTTTGAGGAGGAGCCAGGGGGGAGACGGTCGCGGACAATCGCGCCGCGGGGCAAGCCCACTAGTGCGTGTATGAATCACGCGACTTGCAATCCCCGGCTCCCGCCGGGGTAATGCGTCGTAGTCCGCGGGAGGCCGCGTTCCTAAAGAGAGCCACATGCTCCTGCCGGTGGGGGCTCCACTTCACTATGCTTTTCTGCGATCTCGAGTGTACCTATGCAAAGTTCCCCGCATGCGACGCCGTGGACGGCTCCCGCAGCTGCAGGACCCTCATGGCCCTGCACTGCACGCTGAAAAAAAATCGTGCATAAGAACTGCCCTGCGGCGACAAGAAGCCGAAGGGACCGCCGCCGCGACCCCGTCGCTGAACCTGATTCTCCCCTCAAAGGCACGCCGGCTTCGGCTATAATACAAGTACGTGTTCCATCATGCGAGGTGCGATCATGTCAAACCCTGTTGTCATTGTCGGAGGCGGGTTCGGGGGCCTCGAGGCGGCATTTACGCTCAAGGGCGTTCTCGGACCATCGGCCGAGATCACGCTGATTGACCGGAGCCCGTACCATGCCTTCATTCCCTCGATCCATCTGATCGTATCGCGCCGGGCGGGGGCGGACGCGATCCGCATCCCGCTCAGGGCCGTGCTCGGGCCGGCGGGCGTGCGGTTCATGCAGGACGAGGTCCTTTCCGTGGACGCCGAGCGCGGGCAGGTCGTTACCGCGGCGGGAGGCGGCCTGGCCTACGATCATCTCCTGCTGGCGTCCGGAGCGACGAACAACTTCTTCGACGTCCCGGGAGCGGAAGCGTACTCCTGCCGGTTCCGGACAACCGAGGACGCCGAGCGCATCCAGGCAGCGCTGCTGAAGATACTCGGCGATACCCGGCCGGGCCGGATCGTGGTTGCGGGCGCAGGCACCGAAGGGGTCGAGGTGATCGGAGAGGTGCTTGACCTCATCAGGGACGAGGGTCGGGAAAGGGCTCTGGCGGACGGCGGCGTGGCCCTGACCCTGATCGAGGGAAAGGGCCGGCTCCTTCCCAATTTCCCCGCGGAGGTCCATGACCGTGTCGAGGAGTATCTCCGGCTGCGGGGAGTGACCCTGATCGCGGGCGATGCCATTGCCGAGGTCCGGCAGGACAGCGTCGTGCTGGCGTCGGGGCAGAGGCACGAGGCATCGATCCTGATCTGGTCCGGGGGGATCCAGCCCTCGAAGCTGATCCGCGATCTGCCCTTTGACAAGGATCCCTGGGGATGGCTCAAGGTGAACGGATATTTACAGATTCCCGAAGATGAACGGATCTCCGGGATCGGAGACGCCGTCAGCGTGTACGTTGATGACGGACCGCTGGCACTGCAGAGGCTCGCGTACCATGCCCAGGACCAGGCGCGGGTAGCCGCGCTCAACATAGCCTCGCGGATCAGGGGCGGGAAACCCGTGATCTATGAACCGAAGAGCAGGCCGCAGCTGATCTCCCTCGGGAGGGACATGGGCATCATGACGGCCGACGACAAGGTCCTTACCGGGCGCTGGGTTATTTCCGCCAAGGCCGCCGTTGAGCGGAAGCACCTCATGACCTGCCTCGCGAGGCCGGTCACCTCGGCCATCTGGGCGCGGATACCGGGAGCGGGGGTCCTGCAGCGGCTCAGGACCAGGCTGCCGGTCTGAGTCCGCCGCGGAGCATCGGGAAAGGACAATGCCTTCGCCTGAAGCGTCCGGCGGGGTTTGGGGAGGTTCCCGTGTCAGCCATAGCCTTCGAATCCGTGGAGTCCCGCTTCGCGATCCTGAATCCCCAGAACAACTTCCAGAAGGAGGAGCACCGCGTCGAGGTTCGCAGGGATCCGCTCCTGGGCGACACGAGCGTCTATAATCCCTTTCTCAAGGACAAGGCGAAGGCCTTCTTCGGGGACAGCGATCCCGAGCTCGTCCGGAAGCTTGAAGAAGAGAGCGGGAAGACCTGCATCTTCTGCCCGGAACGAGTTGAAAAGAGCGCAACCCGCTATGCCGCGGATCTGGTTCCCGGGGGAAGGATCCGCAGGGGAGAGGCGCTGCTGTTTCCCAACCTCTTCGCGATCGGGGCGTACCATGCCGTGGTCGCTCTGAGCACTGCCCATTTCCTGAAGCTCTCGGACCACACTCCGGCCCTGATCGCCAACGGACTCGGGGCAACGCAGGAATTTTTAAGGACTGTATTCCAACGGGACCAAACAGCGCAGTTCGTCACCATCAACGCGAACTATCTCTTTCCCGCGGGCGCGAGCCTCGTCCATCCCCATATGCAGATGCTCGCGACGCCCATTGCCTACTCATACCATGCCCGCGTCATCGACGCATGCCGGGCGTACCATCGGAAGCATGGAAGGGCATATCATGACGACCTGGCCGCGGAGGAGAACCGGGCGGGAGTACGGTACGTGGCAAAGCGGGGAGGCTGGCACTGGATGGCGGCCTTTGCGCCCATGGGGAACAATGAGATCCTGGCGGTCCATGGAGAGGAGAGCGATTTTGCAAGGCTGTCCGGTGACGATCTGCGGCAGCTTGCGGAGGGGATGGCGCGGGTGCTCGCCTTCTACGAAGTCCTGGGACATTTGAGCTTCAATTATTCACTTCTTTCCGTGAGGCAGCCCCAGGCAGGCGAGGGGCAGCGCTGCCTTTTCAAGATCGTGAACAGGCAGAACCTCTACCCCAATTACCGGAATGACGATTATTTTCTGCAGAAGATGCTGCAGACTGATTTGATCATCAACCTGCCTGAGGAACTTGCAGAAAAGCTGAGGGTGTTATTTTAGGCCGTCTCCGTCGTGCCGGTCCCGCATTGGAGATGTCAACTATCCAGCGTCTCTCTCACCCTGCTCAGGAAGAGCGTGGGTGATATCGGCTTCGCCAGCAGGTTCAAACCCTCTTCCGGTATATTTCTCCTCTCAAAAATATCCGCAGCATAGCCGCTCATGAAGAGCACCTTTATGTCCGGCCGGATTTCCCGTATCGCTTCAAAAGCCTCCTTGCCGTTCTTTCTCGGCATGATCAGGTCCAGAATGAGCAAACGGATGCGGTCCTTGTTCTTCAGAAAGGCCTCCACCGCCTGCTCACCGTCCGAAGAACTGATGACCGTGTAGCCGGATTCCGTGAGAAGCGTGATGACCAGGTTTCTCACCGCGTCGTCATCCTCGGCAACGAGCACGGTCTCGGTGCCCCTGCGGGCTTCGAGCGGTTCCGTCACGTCGAGGTCCTGCGCCTGTGTCTGTACGAGAGGAAGATATATCTTGAACGTTGTGCCGATGCCCCGTTTACTGGCGACGGTGATATATCCTTCGTGCTGCTTGACGATGCCATAGACCATGGAAAGGCCGAGCCCCGTGCCCTTCCCGACCTCTTTCGTCGTGAAAAAAGGCTCGAAGATCCTCGTCCGCGTCGTTTCATCCATGCCCATGCCGGTGTCGGTCACCGAGAGCAGCGCGTACCTTCCCTGGTTTCCATAGCCGTGCATTTTGATGAAATCCTGATCCAGGATGACCTGTTCCGTTTTAATGGTCATGGTGCCTCCGATGACCATGGCGTCCCGTGCGTTCGTCGCGAGGTTCATCAGGACCTGTTCGATCTGGCCGATGTCTGCCAGAATGATCAGGTCGCGGCCTTCGAGATCCATCTTCAGCTCGATGTCTTCGCCGATCAGCCGCGTCAGGAGTTTGCCGATCCTGAAAATGATCTCGTTCACGTTCACCGGCACGGGATTGATGATCTGCTTCCTGCTGAAGGCGAGGAGGCTGTTCGTGAGACTGGCGGCGCGGTCCGATGAAAGGAGAATCTGGTCAATATAATGGAGGACCGGATCGTCGGCGGAGAGCTTCATTTTAGCCAGGTTCCCGTAACCGATGATGGCCGTGAGGATGTTGTTGAAATCGTGAGCCACCCCGCCCGCAAGCAGCCCCACGGCCTCCATCTTGTGCGCCTGGCGGAGCTGCTGCTCCAGGTGCCTTCGCTCTGATATATCGATGCCCACGCCAACGATGAACCTCTTGCCTCCCGTGACCATCCTCAAACCTGTGAGCAGGAATGGTACGGCCATGCCGCTTTTGGTAACGATGGAAGCCTCTACGGTGGCCCGGCCGGTCTCCAGAACTTCGCGTATCCTGCTTGCCACCAGGTCACGGTCGCCCTGGAACAGCTGCAGCACGTTCATCTGCATGAGTTCCTCGAGTGAATAGCCGGTCACCTCTTTTTCATTGTTGTTCCAGCGCACCAGCCGTCCCTGTTCATCGCAGATGTAGAAGACACCGGGAAGGCTGTCGATGACCAGGTCGGTAAATGCCTGCTCCTGGTGCAGGGCCTCCACCGAGTGCATGCGCTCGGCAACGTCGCGTTCCAGCCTTCTGTTGGCAGTTTCGAGCTGTATCATCTTTTGTTCGAGCTTGCTGAACAGCACCTCGTTGTACCGGCGGAAGAACTCCATTTCTTCGCCCAGGGGTTTCTCGGCGGGGGCCAGCGTTCCCTTTTGAAAATCATGCAGGAGGTCCCGCACGACCTGTGCCAGCACCTCCGGCTGCTGCGGTTTGATGATGAACCGTTCGGCGCCGAGGCTGAGGGCGAATCGCTCGTCCTGGGGTTCTGTATAGGTGGCCGTATAGAAGATGAAAGGGATGCTCCTCAGGCGGTCGTCCGCTTTCCACTTCCGGCACAGGGCAAAACCGTCCATGACCGGCATCAGAATGTCCGTTATGATCAGATCGGGAGGATGTTTTACTGCAAGCGTGAGCGCTTCAGCCCCATGGTCCGCCAGCGCCACTTCATAGCCCTGCGCCTTCAGAAGGACTTCCAGCATATAGCGGCTTTGCCTGTTGTCGTCCACGAGCAGGATCATCGTCATCGGTTTGACCTCGTGAGCCGCGTTTCATGAAAGGTAGCGCTCGACTTGCGCCACGAAAGTGTCAGGATCGATCGGTTTCTCGATATAGCCGGTGCATCCCGACTCCAGGGCCTTTTCGCGGTCGCCGACCATGGCATAGGACGTAACGGCTACAATAGGAACCAGAGCCAGGTCGCGATTGCTCCTGAGCGAACGTGCAACCGCATATCCGTCCATGAAGGGCAGCTGAATGTCCAGGAGGATAAGATCCGGCTTCGTGTTCGCAGCTTCTTCGATGCCCGTCTGGCCGTCCCGTGCAGAGAGCACTTCGTATCCGTGCTTCGTGAGTAAAAACGTTACAAGGTAGAGATTCTGTTCATTATCCTCGATATAGAGGATTTTTTTTCGCAGAGCCATACAGTATCTACAATAAATCTATGCTAACGACAGCATTAAGGACTTTACTGCAACGGCAGCCGAGGACACCGTGGAAGAATTCGAGCACACATTTTCGCCTGCCATTCTCTTTGCCCTCGGAGCCTGCCCCCGAAAGTTTGAATCGGGGGTTTCCGGTGGTACGAGATTTTATCGATAATATTCATCCTTTATCAACTATACCACAGGTAAAGGCAGGGTAATGGTGAACGTGCTGCCTTGTCCCCACTGACTTTTCACGCTCATCGTGCCGCCCATGAGCTCTACGAGCCTCTTGCTGATCGAAAGACCCAGGCCCGTGCCTTCATATTGCCGCCCGATTCCGCTCTGGAGCTGCTGAAACGGTTTGAAGAGCCTGCCCATCTCATCGGGCTTGATGCCGATGCCCGTGTCCTTGACGCTGATGGTCAGCTCCCTGCTGTTTGTCTCACAGGCAATGCTGATGCCGCCCTTCTCGGTAAACTTGACGGCATTGCTTATGATGTTCAGCAGGGCCTGCTCCATCCGCCTTCGATCACTGGTGATCGTGCCCACGTCCGGAGCAAGGACCACTTCCAGGGCAAGGCCTTTGTTCTCGGCCATGGGTCTCACGGTCTGCGCTGCTTTTTCGATCACCTCCCGCAGATCAAAGGGCTCCTTTACGACCTGCAGCTGTCCGGCTTCGATTTTCGAGATGTCCAGAACGTCATTGATCAGGGCGAGCAGGTGGCTCGAACTTTCGCGCACCATGCCCAGCTGCTTTTTCTGCTCCTCATTCAGAGGGCCCGCCAGCCCCTGCAGGAGAATGCCCGTGAATCCTATGATCGAGTTGAGCGGGGTCCTGAGCTCATGGGACATCGTGGCAAGAAAAGCAGACTTCAACCGGTCCGCCGACTCCGCCCGTTCCTTGGCGATTGCCAGTTCTGCCGTCCGCGTTTTTACGAGTTCTTCGAGGTGGTCATGGTAGATGGCGAGTTCCTGCTCCGCTTGCTTGCGCGCCGTGATATCAACGACCGCGGAAAGGATGTACGATTCTCCCTCAAGTTCTATTGTCTCGGCGGAGTACCGATGCGTAAGCACTGACCCTTCTTTCGTACGTACCCGCAGCTCCAGATCTTTCACCGTTCCTTTCGTCTCCAGGAGACGGACGATATTATTTCGATCCTCCGGATCAAGCCATAGTCCGAGCTCGAACGACGTGCGCCCGATGATTTCCTCCCGGTGGTATCCCAGCAACCGCTCAAGCTCCTGATTCACGTCAACAAACCGGCCGTCGTTCAGCCGGCTGACGGACATTCCGGCGGGTGCCGACAGAAAGAGCTTGGAGAACTTCTCTTCTGATTTTTTGAGCGCCTCTTCCGCACGCTTCCGCTCCGTCACGTCCACGTCCATGCAGACGAAGCATCCCGAGCCATCCTCGCAGGGGATCGCGAAGGTGGTCGAGAGGCAGATGCCCTCCGATCCGTCGCGCCGCCGGAAGTCGTATTCGGCGGGGCCATGCGCCTGGCCGGTGATCCTGATATGCCTGAGCAGCCGGAGAAATCCCGCAGCTTCTTCCACGGAGCGCATGAGATGGTCCGGGGTCCTGCCCAGGGCCTCATCCGCCTTCCAGCCGAAGACGCGTTCCGACGCACGGTTCCAGTACAGCACGCGCCCATCCCCGTCATACCATTGCACGGACACATTCGGCGTGTTTTCGATCGTGGCCAGCAGCCGCTCTTCGCTTGTGCTTCGAAGCGCCGTCTCTTTCTGGAGCTCCCGGTAGCGCGCAATGAGCATAGCGACCATTTTATTGATCGAAGACCGCAGGCTCTCCAGTTCGCCCTGGTATCGCAAGGCGGGGATGATTCCGGCCTCGACGCTGCCGGAGCTTACCGACCCGGCATAGACCTCTACCTCTCTCAGGGGTTTCAGCACCAGGCGCCAGAGCAGCAGATAGAGGCTCAGGGCCAGGATCAGTTCGAAGGGGATTAATATTGCGGTCATCAGGATCCGGTTCTCATGCAGGAAAGCCTCTATGAATTTCGGCGTGACGATCACGTCAACAATGCCGATCTGTTCGCGGGTAAAGTGTATGCTGCGTTCTTCCACAAGCAGCCCCTTTGTCGGGAACTCCCGCTCCGCGCTGATGATCCGCCACTCTGCGTCTCGCATGCGAACGAACGGTCTGCCCTGCTCGCCGGTTGTCTTGACGACAACACCGAAGACATTGTCATTCCTCATCGCGCTTTCCATGATCCTGCCTATCTGGCCGGTGTCGAAGTTCCACAGGGGGAGCGCGAGACTCTCCGACAACTGATCTGCGAGAATGGTCTGCTCCTTATGCAGCTGGCCCCGCCACCTCTCGCTTGCTATACTGTCGATCAGGAGGAACAGCCCGTACAGATATGCCGTCGTCACGATCGCGATGGCGATGATCACGGTCACGGCAACGGATATTTTTCGATGGGGCATGGGAATCTCCGGACCGGCACGATGCTACTGGTACGTCTGCGGATCGAACCACAGTCTCTTGTCTTCAAAGGGCGTTTCCGGTCCAAGGAACGGATTTTCGATCCTGAATATCCTGCGCTCCTTCAGTTTCAGCCGCAGGATCTTGCGCCGCTGATACTTGTCGAAGATCCTGTCGTAGGTCCCGTCCTGGATCATCATCCGCATCCCTTCCTCCGCCCTTGCCGCGAGGCTCCGGCCTTCTTCGGTCTTGGAGAACCAGAAGTACATGGGCAGGGGATAGTAAAATACGATGTTATTCTCAATGAACAGATCGGGCATGGCGTCTTTTCGCTGCTCGTACTCATCGAGGACCTCCACGGCTGCCCTCAAGAAAATATCGAACCGCCGGTTGATCAGCATCTCAAAAAGGCCGTCATAGCTCGATCCCGTCACCACCTTGAAATTGTTGTATCTGAGGATGTCCACATCGATCCATCCCAAGCCAAGGCCGTAGGTGAATTTCCGCAACTCATCAAGCGTGGTTAGGGAATCGAATTTATGTTGATTTTCCTTTCGGATGAGGAAGATACAATAACCGCCCAGGTTCTTGTCAACGGGTATACGGACGGGAACGAGATTCTGCTCGAACGCGGGTATCGTGCTCAGATACATGACCGTGAGCTTTCCCGTGGCATTCATGAGCTCGAAGGTCTGGCGTTTTTCGGCCATCGGTTTCGAAGGTACCATGCGATAGGGGCCGTATTTTAATTCGGTCTTGTCCAGGGCGGTCTTCAATATTTCCCAATGGTACTGATAGCGTACGTCGAGCCGCGATTCCGGCGCGTTGTAGATATAGGTCATCGGGTCTGCGGCGAACGATGAGAGGGGGGTAAAGAGCGAGAGGAGAACGACCAGCACGAGCTCTCTCCCTGCACGCCGCCGGGATCGGGGAGGAAAGAGGTTGTTTCTGTCTGCCGACGAGCTCATCTGCATCTCCCTTGAAACGCACTACAGAAGCGTTGTGCGAGAACGGTTGTGTTGTGTCCGACAAATGCGTGAGGAAGATGTCTATATTTAGTATAGCATATGAATAGGCGCCTCCGTTCTAAGCGGGCTGTTGAAAGAAATTCAGGAACTGCGGGATTGCCGTCTATCACAGGACGCTTCTCGCAATGATACTTGACGGGTTTTTCAGCAACCTGCACGGCGGTTCTCGGCAAGAGCACCATCGACCCAAATCTTTCTTCCTGTTCTAACGGCCACCAGAGCCGCCTTCTCTTGTAGGATATCCTTCACTCTGTGAAGCACCGGCTACAAAATCAGGCATTCCGACATCGATAAGGTCATGAATACAATGAAGAAGCAGGGTACCGCAGCGGTGGCACATCAGTTGCAATTATGAATGATTCAAGTGACTTTAAATGAAATTAAACAGGGGGGAGGCTTTCGAAATGAGGAAGATGGTATTATTTGTTCTGGCTGCGGCAGTGTCACTCGTTGTTCTCGGTGCATGCTCCAAGGGATACGAATCCCAGAAGAATACGGGTGGGATCATTATTACGCTGAAGTCAGACCGCTACCCGCTCGTTCTGGGCGATAACACGATGACGGTGAAAGTGGCCGATGCGGCCGGAAAGGTGGTTACGGACGCCAGAGTGGAGGTCCGTTTCTACATGCCGCCGATGCCCGGCATGGCGCCGATGGAAACAACCACAGCGGCCGCGCCGAGCGGTGACAAGTACGCATTCACGGCAAACGCCGCCATGGCAGGCGGGTGGAAGGCCGATGTGACGGTGACCCCTCCGTCAAAGCCGGGGGTCTCCACGACGTTTAACCTGGATGCCCGGTAGGTGACTGCAGGACAGATTCTTGCGAAAGGCTCGGGGCCGGTCCGCTGCAGAGTAAAGCACGATGCCCCGGAGGTTCTCTGATCTCCGGGGCATTGCTTCATCGATCTCGTCGAAAACAGCAAGCTCACTTCTCGAAGAGCTTCACGTATTTCCCATACCCGTCCTTTACCAGGTCCTCCTTCGGAATGAACCTGAGCGACGCTGAGTTCATGCAGTAGCGGAGGCCCGTGGGCTTGGGTCCGTCATTGAAGACATGCCCCAGGTGCGAGTCGGCAAGCCTGCTCCGCACCTCGGTCCTTGTCGCGAGGTACCACGTCCGGTCCTCCTTGGTCATGATATTTCCCGGCTCGAGCGGCTTCGTAAAGCTCGGCCATCCTGTGCCGGAATCGTATTTATCGAGAGAGCTGAACAGGGGCTCGCCCGATACGATGTCAACGTAGATGCCGGCCTTGTGGTTGTCCCAATAGGCATTGTTGAACGGAGGCTCGGTTCCCTCCTGCTGCGTCACGTTGAACTGCATGGGAGTCAGCTTCTTTTTCAGCTCCTCCGGGGACGGTTTCGTAAAGCCGGCCATTGCGGTTTCCCCGGCCGCTGCCGTATGCATGGCATTCATGGTATCCTCCTTGCCCCATACCTTTGCGATGTACTGGTCGCGGCCCGAATTATACCGGTAGAATTTGTACCGGACCGGGTTCTTCTTCCAGTAGTCCTGGTGGTACTCCTCCGCCCGGTAGAAGGGGCCGGCAGGAAGTATCTCGGTCACGATGGGTTTGTCAAAACGACCCGACCGTTCCAGTTCCTTCTTCGATTTCTCAGCCAGTTTCTTCTGCTCCTCATTGTGATAGAAGATGGCGGACTTGTACGACGGTCCGCGGTCCACGAACGACCCGCCGGCGTCCGTGGGGTTGATCTGCCGCCAGAAGACATCGAGGAGCTTCTCGTAGCTCACTTTCGAGGGATCGTAGGTGATCTCCACGGACTCCATATGGCCCGTGGTCTCCGAGGTGACGTCCTCGTACGTGGGATTGACCGTGTGGCCCCCCGTATAACCGGAGATGACTGCTGTCACGCCGTCCAGCTTCTCGAAGGGCGGGGTCATGCACCAGAAACACCCTCCCGCGAACGTGGCCTTTTCAAGGTGCGGCGAGGCGCCCGCGCCTGCCTGGGTCACCATAAGGGGTAGTACAAGCAATGTTTCCATGAGTATTTTTGATAACATGTCAATTTCCTCTCTTTCCGTGAAACCATACGTGATGTTAACGATCTCAATGAAACCCTTTTCCCTCCTGTATTATTCTCTCACCGTTTCCGTATAGGTTCCAGCCTTTTTTAATGCCTTTTCCATGTCCGGTATCGTTATCACCGCCGGGTCGTAATAGACCGTGTTGATCTCCCTGAAATGCCGGAAACCCCTGTCGACCCTCTTCACCCCGGGCATCGTTTCCAGGGCCGTCTTGCCCTCGTCATAACAGTGGACCACGAAGACGGCCTTTGCGGTTCCCGCATCCTGCGCGAGCGCGGGCGCCGGAGTCGCCAATGACATCAGCGCCCTCCCGGCAATCCGACTGCCGGAGACGACTATCGTGAACAAAGCCAGTACGATCATCATTGCGAAGGGTATGATCACTATCTTTCTCATATGCTGCTCCTTCCCGGAATCATCTGATGGATCCTTTGCGGGATTCCCAAAGCCCGCTCTTTGTTGATAGGAATATACCTCGTGATGGTCACGGGAAGGTCACGGCGGGATAACATGTTGATCACTGATGCTTTTTTTGACGCATTGCACGTTATTTTGGCCCAAGCAGAACCTGTTTCAGGAATCTGCCGAGATAAAGATGACGATCATGTTATCATATGTGTCGTGGCAGCAAATTTTGCAATCATCAGCGAATACCAACAAAATACATTCGAGACCCCACCGTTATACCCCATCGTTATCGTTGACTTCGTCGTTAATCAGGAATATATTCGTCTGGAATATTGGAACCGTCGTGGCATAATCATTGCTAGACAAAATAACACCGCAAATCCGGTATTATCTAGGGGGGCTATTCAATAACGGATTTTCGGTATTAACGAGGGGGCTCGTGATCCCCTTGTTAGTTCAGAGTGAATATGAACATTTCTCAGATATACGGCATAGTCGTGGGCGCTATTTCACTTCTTAGTGGTCTCGCATTACTGTTCTTTAAGAAACTCGATTCAATTCTTGTTAACAGTGACTGGACACAGAAGACTATAAGAAGTGGTCGACTAAGTTTGAGCATCATATTCATAATCGGTGGTCTTATGTCGTTATCTGCGGTCCTTCTTGGATGGCCTCCGATTAAAGGTTACGTAATCCCTCCGCCCGGATGGTAGCTATTTGAAATCTATGACGACTTCAAAGAAGAAACATACGACGTGCCCTCGTTGTTCTAAGGTGTTTGAAATCGATAATAACCAAGCTTATACAATTGATCAGAACTGGTTCTATGAAGCCATGATCCAATTCGAAAACTTCAGCGCGGTGAAGTGCCCTGAATGTAAAAATGTTTTCAAAGCACCGGAAGCAAGATTATTTGGAGTATTCAAGTCGCCCTATACAGTATTTGTTCTATCTAGCGTATTAGGCCTTATGATCGTACTCGTCAGCTACTTTCTCTTTTTCAAGAAGATCTGCAGCAAATGAAGAACCAACGAGCCGGTCCACAGCGACGCGCCAAACGGCGGCGCGTGACCCGCGTGTTAGCCGGACGATGGAGGTTCCCTTGAAGCCGATCGTCTCCGTAGTTCTTGCGCTCGTTGCACTGCTTGTGCAAGGATGCGCTTCGCTGCCCTCAGGTCCGGCCACGGTAACGCTTGCTACGCCATGCGACGACTGCATGCCCGGCGTAACGAACTTCTCGAAGATATCTCCTGCACTGTGGCGTGGCGCGCAACCGACTGCAGAGGGATTCCGTAGTTTGGAGAATTCTGGGGTCAAGACAATCATCAACCTTCGATATTTAAATGATGACTCCAAATTCCTGGCCGGGTCGAAACTAAAGTACATCTGGATCCCAACGGTGCCCTGGAGTCTGGATGAAGATGATCTCGTGTCATTCTTCAAAGTGATCCAGGAACCGAAGAACTGGCCTGTCTTCATTCACTGTTGGAAAGGCAATGACAGATCCGGGCTCTACGTAGCCGCATATAGAATCCTCGTTGATGGATGGAGTCGCGACGATGCCATTCGGGAATTGGTTCGCTTCCACTACACCCGAATCTGGTTTCGGATCCCCCACCTAGTGCGTGAAATAGACGTCGACAGGCTCAAGGCTCGAATCGCATCGCCATGAAATGTATCGCCACGCCTAAAAGGCCGGCTAACCCTTCCATCGAGCCGACCTCCAATGGCTGGCCCTGCAGGCCGGGCAGCGCTGTTCGCCCAGGTACTTTGCCGGAGAAGAATGGGCCTCGCTTCGACGATTGAAATTCCAGAGGAGAGCTAAAAGATGATCCGGAAACTTAAAACAGGTGAGTACCGCTTGTACTCTCGAGAGAAGAACCCAAAAACCGGAAAGCGGAGGAATCTTGGGACCTTCACAACGCGTGGTGCGGCGGAAAAACACGAAAGAGAAATTCAATACTTCAAAAGACAGTGAAGCATACGATCAGAGGGGATATCTAAAACGAAAAAGGTTTTCGTGATAAGATGTGGATATGAAGATAATAAAACCTTTCCTATTGTTCTTTCTGCTTGTATCCATCCTGGGCTTCAGCAATGGATGTGGAACCTTGCCGAACGTCTCCGAAAAGATTGATGAAGCGCCGACGGCACCGGAACCTCATCAAATCGTTTCGTCCAAAGGGCTTTTATCTCTCGAAAAAAGCAGGGCTATCATGGAACGTCTGAAGAGCTCGGTCAACCCGACGGACATTCTGGAACGCCACGAAGCGGTGGTGGAATCGGTCACGGAAAGCCCGCTGACGAAGGGGAATAAAGTCACTCTACTTGCCGATGGTCAGGCTACCTACGCCGCAATGTTCAAAGCAATACAGAATGCCAAAGACCATATCAACTTTGAAAGCTATATCATTGAAGGTGATACGGCAGGCCACAAATTTTCCGATCTGTTGCTGCAAAAACAGGCGGAAGGTGTACAGGTAAATCTCATTTATGACAGCATAGGCAGTTTCAGTACCCCTACTGTCTTTTTTCAGCGCTTGCGGGACAACGGAATACAGGTGGTAGAATTCAATCCAATAAATCCGTTGAAGGCCCACGGGCACTGGCAACAGGCAGAGCAGGACCACCGCAAGATCTTGATCATTGACGGCAAAGTCGCCATTGCTGGGGGTATCAATATCAGCTCGGATTATTCAAGTAGCCCTTCCATGAGAAAAGAAATCGAAGGAGCGCCACTGCCCTGGCGTGATACCGACGTCCAAATTGAGGGCCCTGGGGCGGCTGAATTCCAAAAACTCTTTATTGACACCTGGGAGAAGCAGAAGGGCCCGAAACTCTCTGAACGGACCTATTTCCCGCAACAGAAAGAACCGGGGAATGCCCTGGTGCGGGTGGTCGGCAGCACGCCGGGCCAGAGCAACAGAATCACTTTTATCGTATACGTGTCAGCCATCACTTTCGCACAGCATTCGATCCATCTGGCGAATGCCTATTTTATCCCCGACGACCAGATACTGGATGCCCTCACTGATGCTGCCAGGCGCGGCGTTGACGTAAAGATTATAGTTCCTTCAAAAACCGATTCGAACCTGGCCTTACATGCACAGCGGTATAATTATTCCGAGCTTTTGAAAGCGGGGGTGAAGATATACGAACGTCGCAACGCGGTGCTGCACGCGAAAACTGCGGTGATTGATGGCGTCTGGTCGACAGTCGGTTCTACCAACATGGACTACTTGAGCTTCTTGAGAGATGACGAGGTGAATGCGATTATCCTGAATCACGAGTTTGCAATCGAAATGGAGAAGATGTTTGCCAGGGACCTTGCGGAGTCCAACCAGATTCGATGGGAAGAGTGGAAGAAAAGACCCGTGTTCCCACGGATCAGCGACTGGTTTGCGCACGTATTTTCTCATTGGATGTAAAAAGCACGAGCACCAAAAAGAAATTGTTCCGTCCCGATGTCGGTGACAGCTTGGCCGATCATCTCAGAAGGCATAAAGATATTCCCGAGATCCCCAAGAGCCAGCGTTACGCCAACAGACCATCGCTTGAAAGAATATTCAGTCAGACTATACTGAACGACAAGCGTAAGCGGGACAAAAAAATTGCCCAGGCTGTCGAGAAGTATGTATACACTCAGCGATCAATTGCCGATCATCTCGGCGCGCACGCCACATATGTTAGCAGAATTTTGTGCGGACACTACAGAAAGTAAAGAGTATGGACCTGACCCTGAGAAGTTACGGACGGCAACAGTTATGCGCCAAACGGGCGGCGTCACCTGTTTGGTTCGTCACGGGCTAAGGCCTTTGACGACTGAGGAACCGGAAGCCTTAATCGGGCACGTCCGGGTCTGTGGGGGGAGCGGCGGGCAACCGCTGCTCCTACCCGGAACAACGACACACCTTGCGGCGTGTCAGCCGCGCGTTAGTTATTTTTGGAGGTCATCATGATTCATAAAATGCGGATTCGATGGATAACTATCGCTTTAATGCTCTTACTAAGCCAAAGCTCGGTTACCTATGCACAGGAGAGATACTACCTGCTCGGCAAAGAGCAACTTCAATTTAAACTCGCAGCTGATTCCTTCGAAGAGGTGAAAACGCCGAAAGATTGGGAAGAAATGTTTGATTTTGATGGCATGAGATATCAAGTTAAAAAGAAAGCGATAATTGATTCGAGCGACGTTGAAGGTATCGCTATTGACTCTTTCACATATGGTTCAAAAGAAGAATACTCGCTGACAATCTATTTTAAAAAAGACTCTTGGGATCGAGTTTATGATTCGACAAAAGGCACCATTGGTAAAAGGCTTGCCGTAATCAGAAATAACAAGCTTTTCAGTGTTCCGCTTGTCCGTGATGCGATTGACGCTTCTACAGGTATAAGCGGTGGTATCGATTCAACAAAACTTAAGACATTTATTAATGGATTAACGCCAGCTGAATCGCCAGATAAGAGTACACGTGGCAAAGAGTATATATCGTGGCTTGAGC
Organism: Nitrospirota bacterium; assembly: GCA_035516965.1. Lineage (NCBI taxonomy): Bacteria > Pseudomonadati > Nitrospirota > Nitrospirota bacterium. The sequence continues at coordinate 3,750 of DATIZR010000018.1, read as the reverse complement.
ATCGCCAAGCAAGCAACAAAAATGATCTCGCCCTTGCATCGAAACTTGCAAACTTATATTTTGTCGGCGGAACAAAAGACTATGCAAAGGCAGCACAATTGTTCGAACTGATTCTTCAAAAAGATCCTTCAAAAGCTGATACGTATTCGAATTTGGGCACTTGTTACGCTGCTCTCGGCAAGACGGACAAAGCAATCGAAATGTACACAAAAGCCATAGCAGCCCAGCCCCAAAGCGAGTGGGCGTTCAGAAGCTACTTGGCAGAACTCTATTTCAGTAAAGGCGACAAGCCTAAGGCAATAGAAGAAATGAGCAAAAGCATTGCTTTAATGAAAAATGCTTCTATGCCTGGTTCAGAAGGTGCCATAAAGAGTTTGGAGCGCCGACTTAATGAGATGAAGAAATAGTCATAGGAAAACAACCAGGCGCTCGACTGCGACGCGCCAGAATCGGCGCGTCAGCCGCACGTTGGAGAAAAAAGATGATACTGTCGAATCCTTTGATCGTCGTAGCAATGCTTTTTACTCTTCTCGGCCTTATCTTTCTTATCATGACCATTGTTGCCCTGAAGAAGAGAAAGATATTTGGCACGACCATGAACTTCGTGGTCGCTTTACTGATGGTCTCCTTGTCCGCCCTGTTCGGCACCATAAACATCGCTATTCAAGGGTATCGTGCATTTACCCGAGAGGAACTTGCGGCAATCGTGAAAGTTGAGCCCGCCGGTGAGCAGAAGTTCCTGGCCCGGTTTTCCATGCCGGATGGCAACGAAAAAGTATATTCTCTTGCCGGTGATCAGCTTTATGTTGACGCCCACATTCTCAAATGGAAACCGCTGGCAAACATCTTCGGACTGCACACCTCCTATGAACTCGATCGCGTGGCTGGCCGCTATGCAATCCTTGACGATGAAATGACAAAGGTTCATACCGTGTATTCTTTGTCTAAAGACAAACCCCTGGACATGTTCGATCTCCGGCGCAGGTTCGCAATCCTTAATCCCCTGTTGGATGCCGAGTACGGATCCGCTACATTCATCAACTTAAACAGCACAGAAGAATATAGGGTGATGGTTTCGACAACGGGACTGCTGGTCAGAAAGACCGAAAAAGAGACCAGTCAGTAGCCCCATGGTCAGGCAGTTTCGTAGGTGAACCGATTCCCTCTCATTCTCATCACCGGAAATCCGAAAGTCTCCTGCTGTTCGAACGCTTCTCGCCAAGTTCTTTTCTCTTTATTGCCTTTTTCCTGCATTCGCGGTCAAGACGAAACGCTATAAACGACCCGGCGACTTTGCGGTTGTTTTCGACGCGGGGATATACCAGGTGGCCCCGAATTTGAGAGGTTCCGCAACGTGATATCGATCACATATTATTAACTCTCAATCCGATACTATTATCCTGAAAGAAGAGGCAGGATTCTTGTATGACGCAGGCTTGCATGATATGTCGGTGGCACCGGCCGTCCGGTCGAATACGAATATCGGAGGATACAAGATGCTAAAACAGGAAGAGATGATCGAGATCAAGGTTGCGGAGAAGAATACCGTGGTCAGTGCAGACAAAACCGCCGAGCAGGGAATTAATATGATATGCAAGGGAAGCAAGGTTACCGGCAACATGGTCGTCAACCAGGACCTGCAGATGAACGGCGACATCGAGGGGAATATCACTGCCGCGAACAACGCAAGCATCTTCGTCAGAGGCACGTGCAAGGGGAACATCGATGCCAAGGGCGGCAGCGTCGAGATCGACGGCGAAATGAGCGGAGGGAACATCAGCGCCGGAGGGTACGTGAAGATAACCGGCAAGTTTCTCGGCGGCAAGATCCAGGCAAAAGACAAGATCCACATCAACGGTGAGTTCACCGGCAGCCTTGAGAGCAACGAGGTGGAGCTCGGTGCCGCCGCGCGAGGCAAGGGGGAGATTCTGTACAAGGAGACGCTCTGCATTCAAAAGGGAGCGAAAATGGAAGGCAAGGTCACTCGCGCCGAAGCGGAACGGGCGCCCGGGCAGGAACGAAAAGAGGAGCCGAAGCAGAAGAAGGGTTTCTTCTCGTCTGACGAGCCGAAGAGGAAAGGTTTCTACGCGTCTTAGTACATGAGCAGCTAAGCATTTTGATGCTCCGAGCTATATCTCTTCCCGAAGGAAAGCCTGCTCTCATTTGGAGCGGGCTTTTCAATTGTCAAGAAGAGTTGTCCCCGGGAGGACCTCATGGGGTCGCCCATTTGAAGGATGTTGTCACGTGCGATCACCTCTATTCCACGCGACGTAAAGAATTTCGGTGGAAACAAAGCTGGCGAACCTTTGCTGAATCATGTGGCATACCCTGAAAATACCCCATTGCTGTCGTTGACATCTTTTCAGATCAGGCATATATTCGTGCTTAATACCGTGAGCGGTTTGGCATATTCATTGCTGAATCCGTTAACACCGAAAAATCGTGTTAGCAGGGTGGTTCCCGTTCCGAAAATAACCTGTCCAATAGCGCTGAGGAGCCTGATCATTGGCTTTATATTATTGTTGTGATACAGCGGTTGCAGTTGCAATCCTAGCGCTCGTGCTCCATTGGGCGCTAGAGCGTGCCCGATTGCATGAGTTTGTGGCATCTCTAGGCCCTCTACCAACTGACGCTACCGAACTGGCGCTGGCATTAGCGGGGCGAATCGCAAATCGGTCTCATCGCTCCGGTGACCCACCGTACATAGCTGCGTTTCTCGCTCCGCTAGGCGCGACTGCGGGTGACATCATCCGCCACGGAGGATGCTGCTCGGGTACGTCGCGGCTCTATATGCTTGCCCTTGGGGCGCTTGGGATTCGTGCTAACCAGATTACCGTATACCACCGGTCGGGCCGAGCGCAACATTGTCTAGTTGAAATTCACCTTCCGCAAGGTGTTCTGATTGCAGATCCGGTTTATGGAGTGTTCTACACCGACGCGAATGGAAGGACCTTGGGCCTAGAGGATTTGCAGGCAGGCGCACCAGTAGAGTGCCGTCCTGCTCCCGGTGCCATGAAGCCGGGATACCCGGCGAACAGCTATTATGACTTCAATTTTGCAATGACGAAGACAGCCAACTGGACCAAGTCCTGGCAGCGACGTCTGGCGTATTCTCTCCTGCAACGTATTACGAACGGCGGTATCGACCGATTCCGTGTTCCCCAACTCTTTGAGTGGCCCCAAGCGATGCTGGCGCTAGTTCTGGCCAGTATACTGTCGGTTACGCACGCTTTCTTGTTTCTATTACGGTGGTTCAGCGCCACCTAACTAGACGTTACTAACGGCGCGGCCCACGGCGGCTGCCATCTTGTCGCTGTCCTCGGCCCGCTGCCGTTTAACGCAATTGGTTCATGTGCTAGTTACAACCAGGACCTCAGCAATCTTAGCCAACGACGATTCCGCTCTTGCAGGTTAACTATTTACCTTTGATTCGCATCAGCGAAATCCCAAAGTCTCCCTCTGTTCAAACGCTGCCCGGCAAACTCGTTTTCCTTATTGCCTTTCTCTTCAATCGAAGCCAAGACGAAACTCTGTGAACATTCCGGTGACTTTGGTTCGGCCGATGTCCTCGGAACTTCAGTTATTGCTGAACAGTCCGGATGCGCAGCTGGGAGCGGTCAACGATCTGAAGAGAGCCGCTCCGGTCTTAACAGCGAACTGTGAAGGTGTGCCTGCCCGGTTCAGGTATTCGAAAATCGAATACTGCACTTCGATAATCAAATAACTTTCCTATCTCTTATTATTAATCTA